>NZ_JAYGGQ010000003.1:0-254029 GCF_034931225.1 Sinomonas terricola | reverse complement strand
CCGCGACCCCAAGGTCTTCCGCTACGACAGCCCCACCGGCCCCTACTGGGTCATGGTCGCCGTCGAAGCCACCGAGCGCAAAGTCGTCCTCTACCGCTCGGAGGACCTCATGCGGTGGACGTACCTGAGCGAGTTCACGTCGGCCGAACCAGTCGGCAGGATCTGGGAATGCCCTGACCTCTTCCCCCTCCCCGTGGACGGGGATCCTGAGAACGTGAAGTGGGTCCTCATCGTCAACCTCGATCGCGAGACCGGCGAGGGAGGCTCGGCAGGGATCTTCTTCATCGGCGACTTCGACGGTGTCGCATTCACGCCCGCTGGCGGGCCGCCCTCCGCCGCCGCGGACCAGCCAGAGTGGGAATGGCTCGACCACGGCCGTGACTGCTACGCGACCGTGTCCTTCAACAACACGCCCGACGACCGGCGCATCCTCGTCGGGTGGATGAGCAACTGGGACTATGCACGCGCCGTCCCGACCAGCCCCTGGCGCGGAGCCATGGCCCTGCCCCGCGAGGCCACGCTCCATCGCCGCGGGCCGCGCGTCGTCCTCCGCCAGCGCGCCGTCCCGGGACTTGCCCCCGGAGAGCCAGCCCAGGCCCTGGGGGCTCGCGACCTCCCCGAGGGCTCACTCGGCTTGGGCCCCTCGGGCGGTCTCGAGCCGTACCTCATCGAGGCGATCTTCGACTCCGGCACGTCAGCCGAGTTCGGCCTCCTCATCCGGGAAGGCGTCGACCAGGCCACCCGCATCGCCTACACCATGGAACGCGGGGAGCTCGTCGTCGACAGGACCTCGGCGGGCAAAGGTTGCTTCAGTCCGAGCTTCCCCTCGACAGAGACTGTCGCCATCGAGCTCGTGGGCGGCCGCCTCTCGCTCTCGATCTACGTTGACGCGTCATCGGTCGAGGTGTTTGCGCAGGACGGCCTCGCTACCATCACCGAGCAGATCTTCCCCTCCCCAGCCAGCACAGGGATCTCCGCGTACTCCGTCGGGGGCACGGCCCAGCTTGTGAGCCTCAGGTTCACCCCGCTCGCGAGCGCCGCGGTCACAAGGCTGCCGTCCGATCCCGTGCCCGGAGGGACCGGCGCGCTGGGCAGGCAGTCGAGTTCCGCCGTCGCCGATTGAGCCGACGATTCAGCGGAGGGCACTTCCAAGGAGCGCCCTCCTCGCTTTTCCGCAAGGAGCGTGGGCATGCCTCATCACGCCTGCAGGATCAGTTCATGCCGCGAGCTCGTGTGCGGGGACGAGATCCTAGCCCAAGTCGGCGGCGTCGTGCATTTCCGCGGACGCGTCACGAATCTCCACGCACCCATGGACCTCTTCTGGGCCGTCGACGCGATCGGCGAGCGCCGCATCATCGACTTCCACGAGTACGCGGTATACCTCGTGACCGAAGCCGCTGAGGCCGCGCAGGTGCCGTGAGGCGCGGCCGCGAAGCGTGGCGATCTAGCCAGGCCTAGGTGCTGATCACGGCGGAAGTCGCGAGGACGTTGCCCTCGGCATCGAGGGCAACGACGACCGCGTGAGGAGCGACGGCGACCGCCGCCGTCGTCTCGAATCCCGTGCGCCTGACGACGACGGCCTCCGCGAGGGAGGTCGGGGTCTCGCCCGTGAGGAATCTCCAGCTCGCCACCTCGGTCGCGCCGTTCCAGCTCGCGTACACCTGCATCGCCGAGCCGTTGCCCTGGACTGCGGCGATGTCGGGGAGGGCCTCGGGGTGCGCCGTCCAGGGTGAACGGTACACGCGGTAGGAGCCGTTCCCGATACCGGTCGCCTCGAAGACGGGAGTCCCGTCCGCGGCGAACTCGGTGGCAGAGGGGTCGGATCCCCAGCCGACGAGGTAGTGGCCGTTGTCGAGGAATTGGACGTTGCCCATCGCGTTGCCGCGATGGCCGCCGCGGGCCAGCTCGAGTTTGGCCGAGGCAGTGCGCTTGCCCTCGTCGACGGCGAGGAGCAGCCCTCTCGACGTTCCCGTCGTGCCGTCCTTGTAGTGGTTGTCGAAGAGGCTGATGACGCCCCCGGCACGCTGGCGGACGTCGTGCTGCCACGCGAAGGCGGCATTGTCCTCGATGGTGAAGTCGGAGCGCTTCCCGCCGAGACGCCATGTGACCGCGCCCGTCCGGTCCACGAGGTAGATCGTGTGGGTGTGGCGGAAGGAGACGAGGTAGCCGTCCGAACGGGGATCGACGGCGTTGACGTGGTACGGGTCGAAGGCCTTCCGCGGGGTGCTGCCGTCCGCCGACGCGTCATCGGACGGCCTCACGTAGCTCTCGTCGAGCGGGATGTGGTCGGAGGCCTTCCACGCGAACAGCACGGTGCCCGTCGCGATGTCCACTTCCTGCACCTGGCAGTCGTACAGGTAGCCGTCGGTGCGGCCGCCGAGGGCGGACAGGTCGCGCTGTATGGTCGGGTACGCCGTGAGGAGGGCCGTCCCGCGAGGGGTGAGCGTGAACTCGTGCAGGTCGGCCTTGACGTCGTCGCCCGCGGAGACCTGGGCGATGGTGCGGTAGGCGGAATCCTTGATGACGCCGACCCCCTCGCCGTGGCCGCCGATCCCCTGACCGCTCCAGTAGGTCAGGACTTGTTGCCCTCGGTACGTCTGGACCCTGAGGTCCGTGACCCCGGCGCCGGTGGGCTCAAGCCATACCGGGTGGCCTTGATTGTCCATGATGAGGCCGTTGGAGCCGTGGCCCATGGGCCCGGCGAAGAGGAGCCCCGAGGCAGTGGGCGACGAGGACCACACGTTCACGTGGGGCGTTGTGAGCTTTGTGCTGACGAAAGTGCGGTCGGGCGGCGAGGTCGGGGAGGAGGTTCCCGTGGGCGCGGGCGTGGGGGTCGCCGCGGACGCACTCGCCGGAAGAGGGAAGATGCTCGATCGGGCCACGGTCGCGCCGGCCACCGCACCGAACACCGCGAGCCCTGCGCCTTGAAGGATGTGGCGACGGCTCAGGCTTCTCATGCGTTCAGGCTAGGAAGCCAGGCTGTGCGTCGCGCCGCGCGAACCTGTACGCACGCTGAGAGCCTGCAATAGCTCGTCAGGCGGCCTAGGCGAGCAAGAGTGCCCCGCCCAGTCCGACGGCGCCGACGACGAGGGTCGAGGCGGCGGCGAGGACGACGGCGCGGCCTCCCCGCCGGGCGAGCTCGCGGAGCCGGACTCCCGCGCCCAACGCGAGCATCGCCGTCGTCAGGAGGAAGCCCTGCACCGCGGAGGCGAGGCCGAGGACTTCGTGCGGGACCGGCACTAGGCTCCGCACGGCAACGACGGCGATGAAGCCGAGGACGAAGAGGGGGACGATCGGCGGCCGCGCCCCGCCGCCGAGGCCTCCAGACCGACGTTGGCGGAGGGAGAGGACGGCGGCGACCGGGGCGAGCATGAGCACGCGGGCGAGCTTGACGGTCACGGCGAGGGTCAGAGCCCCTCCTCCGATGAGTCCGCCGGCTGCGACCACCTGCGCCACTTCGTGGATGGAGGCGCCGGCCCAGAGCGCGGCCGTGCGGACGGGGAGGTGGAGGGCTTCGGCAAGGAATGGGATCGTCGGGATCATGAGCGTTCCGAAGAGCACGACGAGCGCGACAGCGCTCACGGTGTCCTCTTCGTCCGCGTCGAGCACGGATTCGACGCCCGCCACGGCTGCGGCGCCGCAGATCGAGAAGCCGCACGCGATGAGGAGCGCGCGCGTCGGTGCGATGCCGAGGAGCCGTCCAATCCCCACGGTCGAGAAGAGCCCGATCCCGACCACCGCGAGGGCGAGCACGGGGATGGCCCAGCCGAGCGTCGCGAGGTCGCGGATCGAGAGCTGGAGGCCGAGGAGGACGATTCCGATCCGCAGCGGCACACGCCCCGCGAAGGCGAGCCCAGACATGAGCCTGTCCGGGAGAAGGCCGAAATTCCGCGCGGCCAGCCCCAGCGCGATGCCGACGAGGAGCGGGCTCGCCCCCGGCAGGAGCCCCGCGAGGCCGGTCGCGACGGCGGCACCGACGAGGGCCACCGCGAGCCCTGGCACGATGGGCTTCAGACGGGCCCGTCGGGGCCGGGCCTGCGGCTGGGCGGGGGCGGTTGATCCGTGAACGGCCATGATTCCATGCTTCCGGCCACCGCCTCGCGCCAGTAGACGGCATTTCGGCATGGAGTCATATAGTGGGGATATGAGTGTGCGGGATTGGGATCTGCGGCAGTTCCGGCTCCTCGACGCACTGGCCCGCCGGGGCAGTATCGGCGCCGCCGCGCGCGAGACCGGCATGGCCCAGCCGAACGCGTCCAGGCTTCTCGAGCAGATGGAACGATCGGCCGGATTCGCGCTCGCGAGGCGTACCCCACGGGGCACGGAGCTCACCGACCGCGGGCGCGTCGTCGCCGGGCTCGCGGCCGAGGTGCTCGAGGCAGCGGAGAGCGTCGTCCGCGCCGTGGACGCCCTCGAACGCGAGCGCGGCGCGCTGCACGTCTGCGCGAGCATGACGGTCGCCGAGCACCTCATGCCCCAATGGCTCGCCGCGGCCCAGCAGCGCCTCCCGGGAGTCAGCGTGACCCTCGACGTCGGCAACTCCGACGAGGTATTCGAGCGGCTCCGCACCGGGGCCGCCGATCTCGGCTTTGTCGAGGGACCCACGGTGCAGACAGGATTCCGCTACCTGGATGTTGCCCGCGACGAGCTCGTGGTCATCGTGCGCCCCGGCCATCCGTGGGCGGACGACGGCGACATCCGGCCCGAGGCGATCGCCGCAGCGGGGCTCGTTGTCCGCGAGCCCGGATCCGGGACGCGCCAGACGACCGACCGCGCGCTCGCGCCCTACGGTTCCGGCTCCCGCTTCGAGGTGGGCAGCAACGCCGCGCTCGCGGCGAGTGTAGCCGCCGGGCTGGGCCCCGGCGTCGTGAGCCGCCTCGCCGTCCAGCTCGCGCTGCGCAGCGGCCGCCTCGCGGAGGCGCACACACCGAATCTGCGCCTCGGGCGGGTGCTGCGGGCCGTGTGGAGCGCCGCGTCGCCCCTTTCACGCTCTGCGCAGGACTTCCTCGGACTCGTCGCGACCGTAGCCTAGAGCTATGAGCCCGCGCCGCCGGTCCGGTGCTGTCGCAGCGTTCCTCGCCGTCGCCGTCGTCGGCTGCTCGCCCGCGCGCCCGGCGGGAGCCCCGACGTCGGCGCCCTCACCTTCGCCCACGGCACCGATCGCCGTCGTCGTCGATCAGTTCCGCGACGGCTACGCGAGCGAAACCGTCGTCCTCCAGCTCGACGACGTGGCCGCCGGCGCCATCACGGTCACCCGCGCGGAACTCGTGGACCCCCGCTTCGAGGACGGCGCGGCGTGGGCGGGAAGCACGGATCTCTCGCCCGGATATCCGATCAGCCTTCCCGCGGCGACCACCGCTCCGCGCTGCGGGACGCCGGACGACGGCGATCCATCGGTCCGCGTGACCTTCGCGGACGGCGGAGCGATCGTCGTGCCCGCGACCGACCCGCACCGCGTGCTTCCCCGGATCCACTCCGAAAAGTGCTTCGCGATCCGCGTCGCGGACAGCGCGAGGCTGCGGCTCGACGATGGGCTCGCAGAGACTGGCCCAGCCCGCACGGCGACACTCGAGCTCTTTGCGGACCGGCCGACGGGGCACGGGCCGAGCGAGAACCTCGAGCTCGTCTCGGTCTCGAACACGACGCTCCTCGACGAGGATCCTGCGGCGCCGTGGCCGCAGAATGTCCACATCGCGGCGGGCGGGGCGCCGATCCCCCTCACCGTGCGCCCGGCCCGCTGCGACCCGCATGCCGTCGCCGAAGACAAAGTCGGCACGCTCATCCCGCTCACGATCCGCGTAGGGGACACGACAGGCGTCGTCAAGGTCCCGGCGTCGAACGCTCTCAAGACGAAGATCTACGCGTTCGTCGCGCGCGCCTGCGGCTGGACGGCGGGATGAGCCCCGTGCCTGCCGACGCTGAGCGGTCCGCCCGCATAGGCTGGGGGACATGAGCCCCGCACCCCGCAGCACCTGGTCTGCGGTGCGCCTCGCCGAGGCCGCCGCCGAAATCGTGGAATCCGGCGAGCTTCCGCAAATCGTCCAGGCGGGCCATCCAGTGCTGCGCACCCAGGCTGTCCCCTTCGACGGCCAGCTAGATGCGGCCCTCCTCGCGGCCCTCATCGAGGTCATGCGGCGTACTATGCACGCGGCACCGGGCGTCGGGCTCGCGGCCCCGCAGATCGGGCTGCCCCTGAGGCTCGCGGTGATCGAGGACGCGTGGGCGGCCGACGAGGGCATCGCGCGGGCCCGCGAGCGCTCGCCGCTGCCGTTCTTCGCGGTCCTCAATCCCGTCTACGTTCCCCTCGGTGCCGAGCTGGCCGCGTTCTACGAGGGCTGCCTCTCAGTGCGCGGCTACACGGCCGTGGTCCGGCGTGCGGTACGCGTCGAAGCCCGCTGGACCGCGCCCGATGGCTCGCCCCGCCGTGCCGAGTTCTCGGGCTGGCAGGCGCGCATCATCCAGCACGAGACGGATCATCTCGCGGGAGGCCTCTACCTCGACCGGGCTGAGCTGCGGTCCCTCAGCACCAACGAGGAGTACGCGGCGCGTTGGGCGGAACCCCTGCCGGAGGCCGCCGCACGGGATCTCGGCTTCTAGCCCGCGGACTCGCCCGCGCCCGGGTTCTCCGACGTGGGCAGGTGCCGCGCCCACCAGCGCAGGATGTGGTCGAAGCGCTGCCGGCGGTGATGCGGCGTGCCGGATCGGGACAGTTCGTGGTTCTCGCCGGGGAAGACGAGCAGTTCCGTTTCGATCCCGCGCAGCCTGAGCGCGGTGTAGTACCGCTGCGCCTGTTCGATCGGGCAGCGCCAGTCCTCCTCCGAGTGGATCACGAGAGTCGGGGTTTCGACGTCGTCGACGTACGCCATCGGGCTCTGCGCGCGCATCGCGTCCCCCGACCAGCCTGTGTATTCCCCGGGGAAGAACCAGCCGATGTCCGCCGACCCCACGAAGCTCTCGGGATCGAGGAAGCCGCGCTCGACGATGGCGGCCCTGAACCGGTGGTCGTGCGCGATCGTCCACGCCGTGAGATAGCCGCCGTAGGAGCCGCCCATGATGCCGAGCCGATCCCGGTCGAGGTGCGGATAGGCACCAAGGGCCGAGTCGAGGAAGCCGAGGACGTCCTCGAAGTCGACCGTGCCCATGCGTTGCCTGATCGCGCGGGCGTGGTCCTCTCCGTACCCGGCGGAGCCCCGGGGGTTGCACATGACGACGGCGTATCCCGCCGCCGCATAAACCTGAGCTTCGTCGAACCACGCGCCCGTGTACTGGGCGAAGGGCCCGCCGTGGATGGTGAGAAGGACCGGATGAGGCCCGTCTCCCTCGGGAAGCAGGACCCATCCGTGGACGGGCGACCCGTCGGCGCTCTCCCCCACCAGCTCGCGCGGGACGACCGGTGTCGCCGCCTCGCGCAGCAGCGCGCCGAAGTCGGTGAGCCTCTCGAGGCCGGTGCCGCGCGCGACGGCGAGTTCGCCGGCGCTCGCCGCGTCCGCGAAGCTCACGACGACGGCGCCTCCCGCCGCGTCGGCCCCCGTCACCACGGTGTCCCCGTCGGCGAGGACCTCGCGTCCCCCGGACGGGACATACGCGAGGAGCGAGACGACGCCGCGCCGTCGGGCGAGCACGAGCGCGCGGCCGTCCTCGTCGACGCGGAGCGCGCCAGGCGCCTCGCCGAAGTCGTCGTCGTCCGCGCTGATCTGGGCCGTCGAGCCGTCCGAGGCGGAGTGCCAGAACAACCGCGTGTTCCGGCCGACGAAATCGGTTCCCGAATCGCCGAGCCCCGACGCGAGCACGAAGAGCCCGGAGCCGTCGGGGGCTTCGACCGCCGACTCGACGTGAGCGGTCCCCGGCTCAGCGAGCACGACGGCGGTGCTCTCGCCGCCGTCGAGCGGAGTCCGGACGACGCGGGATGCAAGCGTGTCGATCGACTCGGGGTCGAACACCGAAACGGTGTAGACCGAGCGTCCGTCCGCGCTGAAAGAGGGCCCCGCGTGATCGACGCCGTGGTCGGTGAGCTGGCGCGCCTCGGGGAACCCGCTCGCGGCGTCGGCCTCGTCTGCCTTCGCGCGCCCCCGCGCAGCGACGAACGGCTCCTCGTCGGCGTCGGGAACACTCAGCACGAACAGCTGGGCTCGTTGATCGGCCGTGTATCCAGTCCCGTTCATCCGGTAGTTGAGCGTCGTGACGAGACGCGGATCCTCGGCACGCGCGCCCACGCCGTCGGTGCCCCCGTATCGGCCGGGTTCGGGCTCGCGCGATGTGAAGGCGATCTGCCGCGAATCCGGAGACCACGCGAACTGCTCGACGCCCAGGAGGCGATTCGTGATGACTCGCGGTTCGCCGCCCTCCGACTCCACGATGGCGAGCTGAGGGCGTCCTTCGGGGGCCGCCCTCAGGAACGCGAGCCACGCGCCGTCCGGCGAATAGCGCGGAGCGGTGTCGCGGAATCCCCGCGTGAGCCGCCGCGGCGGTCGGCTTCCATCCAGCAGAACCTCCCAGAGCTGCCCGACGGCCGCGTCGGCGCGGAAGTCGGGCCGGGTGGCCGCCACGGCGCAGCGTGTTCCCGACGCGTGGACGGTCGGAGGCGAAAGGGTCAGGATGGAGTCGAGCTGGGCGGGCTTCACGCCGTGAAGCCTAGCCGAGCCGGCGCGGCTAGCATGGAGGCCATGCCATTCCCCGCCCAAGAGCTCCTGCGCTGCCCCGTGTGCTCAGAGCCGTGGGAGACCTCCGCGAACAACGCTGGGGCGCGCTCGCTCGTCTGCGTGTCCGGACATCGTTTCGACGCCGCGCGGCAGGGCTACGTCAACTTCCTCACGGGCCGGGGCACGCGCTTCGTCCCCGACACCGCGGAGATGGTCGCGGCCCGCGAGCGCTTCCTCGGCGCTGGCCACTACGCACCGATCGCGGAAGCCGTCGCGGAGGCCGCGGCCCCTGCGCTGTCCGCGCCTGACGCGATCACGAGCGACGGCGGTGCTCCCGCCCCCGCGGTGCTCGACGCGGGGGCGGGGACGGGCTACTACCTCGGCCACGTCCTCGGCCGCTCCCCCGGCGCGCGCGCCGTCGCCCTCGACCTCTCTCGACACGCTCTCGCGCGCGCCGCGAAGCTGCCGGGGACCGCCGCCATCGTCTGGGACCTCTGGCGTGACCTCCCCCTGCCGGACCGCGCCGTCGACGTCGTCCTCGACATCTTCGCTCCGCGCAACGTCCCCGAGTTCGCCCGCGTGCTGCGCCGCGGCGGCGTCCTGTGCATCGTCACGCCGCGGCCCGAGCACCTTGCGGGGCTGCGGGACCTGCTGCCGATGCTCGATGTTCCTGCTGGCAAGGCCGATGCCGTGGCGCGCGCGGCCGAACAGCATTTCGACCTGGACTCGAGGCGAGCCATCGATTTCCCCTTGGTCCTCGATCGGGAGGCGGCGGCGGACCTCGCCCTCATGGGGCCCGCGGGACACCACATGGACCGCGCGGACATCCTCGAGAGGCTGCCCGAGGGGCCGATCGGGACGGCGGGGGCGGTCGAGCTCAGCGTGCTGCGCCGACACTGACCTCGCGCTCCGCCACGATCGCCTCGCGAGAGGGGTGAGGCGAGAGTTCGGCACCCAGAACGCGGAGGGCGAGCTGGATGAGCGGGCCGATCGTGAAGGCGAAGATCGCGGTGCCCACGCCGAGCGTTCCGCCGAGGAGCCATCCGGCCGCGGTCACCGACACCTCGATCGCGCTGCGCACCGCCCACACGGGCCATCCCGTCCGCGCGACGAGACCGGTCATGAGCCCGTCCCGGGCGCCGGGGCCGAGGCCCGCGCCGATGTACAGCACCGACGCCAGGGCCAGGAGGACGAGTCCCGCCGCGAGGAACGCCGCCTGCGCGAGGGGCGACCAGAGGGGCACGGCATTCGCGGGCGGAACCCAGGCTAGCCCGAGGTCCGCGAAGACCCCGATGAGAGCGGCGTTCGAGAGCGTCCCCCAGCCGGGCCGCTGGCGAAGCGGGATCCAGAGGAACAGCACGGCACCGCTGATGGCCACCGTCGCGGCGCCGAACGAGAGGCCGAAGGTCTTGGCGACCCCCTGGCCGAGCACGTCCCATGGCGAGCCGCCGAGCCCGGCCCTCAGGATCAGGGCGATCGCGATCCCATAGGCGAACAGGCCGACGTAGAGGCGCGCCATCCGGAGTGTGAGCCGGGGGCTTGAGAGGAACTTCGACGGGAGGCCGGTAACCGAGGACATGCTTCGAGAATGCCCCTAAGTGGACTGCAAACAAAGGTCCAATTCTGCAACAATGGCCTCATGATCGCGATCACAGCCCGGAGATTGGCCTCGATTCTTGGTCCGTGGCGCAGCAGTGGCAGTCCGGCCTACGCAGCCCTTGCAGACCGCGTCAGGCTCGTGTCCCTCGACGGCCGGCTCGCGCACGGCACGCGCCTGCCCGCTGAGCGGGACCTCGCCGCAGCACTCCGAGTGAGCCGCACGACCGTGGCCTCCGCCTACGGCCGCCTGAGGGAAGTCGGCGCGATCGAAAGCCGCCGGGGCTCGGGAAGCTTCGTGTCGCTCGGCACGCGACCGTCCGCGGACCCGGCAGCCGACGGAATCCCCCTCGACTTCACGAAGGCGGCGATGCCGGCAGCACTTCCCGTAGCCGCGTGCTACGCCGCGGCAGCGCAGCGGATCGGGCCCGAGCTCGCGCGATCGGGCTACGAGATCGTGGGGCATCCCGAGCTGCGCGAAGCCATCGCCGCGCATTTCAGCCGCCGAGGAGTCGCGACCGACGCCGACCAGATCCTCGTGACATCAGGAGCCCAGCACGCCATCGCCCTCCTCGCGCGGCTGCTGGCATCCCCAGGCGACCGGGCCCTCATCGAGCACCCGACCTATCCCCACGCGATCGACGCGATCTCGTCGGCGAGGGCCCGCCCCGTCCCGGTCCCGGTCGACCCCGACGCCGGGTGGGACCTCGACGAGGCGGAGGCCGCCCTCCGCGACGCCGCGCCGACCGTCGGCTATGTCATGCCCGATTTCCAGAACCCGACGGGCGCGAGCCTGCCCGACGACGCCCGCGCGCGCCTCGCGCGAGCGGCCGATCGCCACGGCACCGTGCTCATCGCCGACGAGACCACCATGTGGCTCGACCTCCGCCGCGGGCCGCGGCAGCCGCTCGCGGCCTTCTCCCCATCGGTAGTAACGGTCGGAGGGCTGGGCAAGCTCGCGTGGGGCGGCCTTCGGGTCGGATGGATCCGCGCCGGGCGGACGTTCATCGCCAGGCTCGCGCAGTCAAGGACGAGCATGGACCTCGGAACGCCCGTCTTCGAGCAGCTGGTCGCGGTCGAGCTCATGGCGCGAGAGGCAGATCTCGTGGCCGAGCGGCGAGCGCGGCTCTCCGAGGGCCTCGCGACCATGCGCTCGGCGCTCGCCGAGCATTTTCCGGCGTGGACCATCCCGGATCCGGAAGGCGGGCTCGCTCTGTGGATCGACTGCGCACCGTGGTCGTCGTCCGAGCTGGTCCTCGGTGCCCGGGACGAGGGCCTCGCCCTCACGGCCGGCCCCCGATTCGGCCTGCACGGCGCCTTCGAGCATCGGCTCCGGCTGCCCTTCACCGAGTCCCCCGCAACCATTCGCGACGCCGTCGAAGCGCTGAGGAGGTCGGCGGACCGGCACGCAAGCGGCCCGCTCCCCGAGCCGCTCGTGGCCGTCTAGGCAGGGCTCCGCCCGTGATGAACATGTTGTCCACAGGGGCCTCCCACCACGGTATTGCTGGGCTAGGGTAGTGGAAGGAGTGGGGGGATGGAGGACGGTCGATGGACTGGATCGAAAACAACGCGTGGATGCTGTGGCTCGTGCTCGCACTCGTCCTCGGCGGGATCGAAATGGTCAGCCTCAGCTTCGTGTTCCTCATGCTCAGCGGCGGGGCCCTCGCGGCGTTCGCCACGGCCCTGCTCCACGGGCCGACGTGGCTCCAGGGGCTGGTCTTCGCCCTCGTCTCCGTCGGCATGATCGTGTTCGTCCGCCCCCTCGCGATCCGGCACATGAATCGCGGCATCGAGGACGTTCGGACCAACGTCGATCGGCTCGTCGGATCGCGGGCCACCGTCATGGAGCCGGTCGACGGCACCAAGGGACTCGTCAAGATCGGCGGCGACGTCTGGACCGCGCGCGCCGAACGCGGAGAGTTCCTCCCCGGCGACGTCGTCCAAGTCGTCGCCATCGAGGGGGCCACCGCCGTCGTCGCTCCCGGCGACGAGACCTCACCGTATCGGAGCTGACGGCCGAGCAGGCCCGAGGCGAACCAACAGCTAGGGGGAAACCATGGACGCAGGCGGAATCATCCTCGTCATCGTCGTCATCGCGCTCATCCTGTTCGTCATGACGGTGCTCGTCCGCTCGGTGCGCATCATCCCGCAGGCCCGCGCCGGCGTCGTCGAACGTCTCGGGAAGTACCAGCGCACGCTGAACCCGGGCCTCACGTTGCTCATCCCGTTCGTCGACCGGCTCCTGCCACTCCTAGACCTTCGCGAACAGGTCGTCTCGTTCCCGCCCCAGCCGGTCATCACCTCGGACAACCTCGTGGTGTCGATCGACACGGTCGTCTACTTCCAGGTCACCGACGCACGGGCCGCGACCTACGAGATCGCGAACTACATCCAGGCCGTCGAACAGCTCACCATCACGACGCTCCGCAACGTCGTCGGCGGTCTCAACCTCGAAGAGGCCCTCACGTCGCGCGACCAGATCAACGGCCAGCTCCGCGGCGTCCTGGATGAAGCGACCGGGCGTTGGGGCCTGCGTGTTTCCCGCGTCGAGCTCAAGGCCATCGAGCCTCCGCATTCCATCCAGGATTCGATGGAGAAGCAGATGCGCGCCGAGCGCGACCGCCGCGCGTTGATCCTCACGGCGGAAGGCACGAAGCAGTCGGCGATCCTCACGGCCGAGGGCGAGCGGCAGGCGCAGATCCTCAAGGCAGAAGGGCAGGCCAAGGCCGCCGTCCTCAAGGCCGACGGCGAGTCCCAGGCGATTCAGAAGGTCTTCGAGGCGATCCATCGCGGCAACCCGGATCCCAAGCTGCTCGCGTACCAGTACCTCCAGACCCTGCCGAAGATCGCGGAGGGCGGTTCCAACAAGCTCTGGATCATCCCGAGCGAGGTGGGTGATGCGCTCAAGGGCATCGGCGGCGTCCTCGGCAACGTCGGGCAGGCGGCCGAACCGGCAGCCACGGCGGAGCCATCCGTTCCGTTCACGCCGGACGGCTCCGCGGCCCCCGTCGCGGATTCGGCTGGCGCGGGGGTGGAGTCTGACACGCTCGAGGAGGACGCGCGAGCGTTCGAGGAAGAGGCTGCCCGGCCGTCCGAGATCGACGCAGAGGCCCAAGGCATCCTCGAGCACCACCCGCGGCGGCTGGGAACGGACGACGGCGGCGCCTGAAACCCCGTTCGGCCCGCCTTCCGGCCTATAATGGGAAGTCCGCCCGGGAACACGCGAGCTCCCGCGGGCGTTGTCATGTGCGTCGGGCCCTGAGGCCGGGCAGCAGATCGTGAGGGAGAAGATATGAGCGACCGCAGCCTGCGCGGCATGCGTCTGGGTGCACAGTCCATGGAGAGCGAAGCCGGCGTCGAGCCGGCCCCGCGTCAGCGCGTCGAGTACCGATGCGAGGACGGCGAGCAGGTCTTCGTGACGTTCTCCTCCGAAGCGGAGATCCCTCCCGTCTGGACGTCCAAGACGGGCAAGGAGGCGTTCCTTGTCGACGGCGAACGGCCCACGGAGAACGCCGAGAAGGCCGTACGCACGCACTGGGACATGCTCCTCGAGCGCCGCAGCATCCCCGAGCTCGAGCAGATCCTCGAGGACCGCCTCGCACGTCTCCGGGAGAAGCGCGGCGAGCGCGCCGGCTGACGCACAGCGCGGCTGCACTTGTCAGACGATTGAGGGGCGGGAACCGAAAGGTTCCCGCCCCTCAATCGTCTGCGGGCTTCGATCACGAAGCCGCCGACCGCCGTTGCCCCTAGGTCAGGCGCTCAGCGCTCGGCACGGTGCGTGAGCCGTGCCCAGCGGTCCGAAAGACCCCACTTCGTGACGTTGAGCATGGCCTCGACGACGATGTTGCCGCTCATCTTGGACGAGCCGAGCTCGCGCTCGACGAAGGTCACAGGCACCTCGGCAACCGATAGCCCCATTCGCGCGACGCGCCACGCGAGATCGACCTGGAAGCCGTAACCGACCGACTCGACGGCGTCGAAGTCGAGCTTCTCGAGCGTCGTGCGGCGGAAGGCACGATAGCCGGCCGTCATGTCCTTGACGCGGAGGCCGAGCATGAGCCGCGAGTACGTGCTGCCGGTCCGCGAGATGAGCTGCCGGTAGAGCGGCCAGTTCACGACGGACCCGCCGGGAACCCAGCGCGAGCCGATGACCAGATCGGCGCCGTTCTCCACCGCTTCGAGGAGCCGCGGAAGCTGCTCGGGCTGGTGCGATCCGTCGGCGTCCATTTCGACGATGACGTCGTAGTCCCGCTCGAGGGCCCACCTGAAGCCGGCGATGTAAGCGGCCCCGAGGCCTTCCTTGCCCTTGCGGTGCATGACGTGCACCTGGGGATCCTCCGCGGCGATGCGATCGGCAAGGGCGCCCGTTCCGTCTGGGCTGTTGTCGTCGGCCACAAGCACGTCGGACGCCGGCACCGCCGAACGCAGCCGCCCGAGCGTCTTGGGAAGGGACTCGAGCTCGTTGTACGTCGGGATGATCGTCAGAATACGCACGCAGGCGTCCCTTTCGGAGACTGGACAAAAGGTCAGCGCCCGCGGAAGTGGGCGCAATTCTCCATTATATCCAGCACCCAGGCAGGCCCACGCGCCTTCGGGCCAGTCGCGGGGCTGGCAGCTGGTCAGTCCCCCGACTGTTTTCTACTGACACGTGGACCTGCCCCCAGGGGCAGTGCCACCGCCTGAGCTGCTCGGCGGCGACTGGACTGTCCGCATCGCGGCGCAGCCCGATGACAATCGATCCTACGTGCCCCACCCATCCTGTCAACCGGCTCCCGACCTGCGACGACACGCGTTTCCCCAACTCAGCACGGGTTTGGGCGAGCGCGGAAAGGCCCAAGGCGCTGCGCAAACCGCGACACATGACGCAGGCTCAGGCCGCGAAGCCCTCCGCGCGGAAGAGCTCGACTCCCCGGTGGACGGTCGAGAGGCACCGTGGGCGGTTCTCGGTATCGAGGGCCGGAAGCAGCGGAGTGCGGGCCCGCGGATCGGTGCTCCACGCCTGCACTCGCTCGTCCGCGACCTGGACCATGAGCTCGTCGACCTCCCACACGGCAAAGCTTGCGGGCGCCCCCGGGACGAGCTGGCCCATGAGCGGATGCGGGTGGTGAACAGCGCGCCAGCCGGCGCGCGTATGGCCGATGAACGCGGCCCGCGCCGAGATCCGCTCGCTCGGGGTCGAATGCCGCAGGCACGCTGCGACGCTCGCCCAGGGGTCGAGGGCGCAGACGGGCGAGTCGCTCCCGAAGCAGACGGGGACCCCGGCCGATGCGAAGCTCGCAAGGGGATTCATTCCGATCCTGCGCTGCCCGAGCCGCCGTTCGTAGAGGTGGCCCGGGGCACCCCACGCGGTGTCGAAGAGCGGCTGCGCGCTCACGGTCACCGCGTAGCCGGCGAGGGCCGCGATCGCGGTGGCGGAAGCCATCTCGGCGTGCTCGAGACGATGCCCCGCCGCGCGGATCGCCGAGGCGCCGACGCGCTCGGACGCGCGGCGGAGCCCTTCGAGCGCGATCTCGAGGCCTCCGTCGCCGATCACATGGAAGCCGCCCTGGATCCCGAGCTCCGAACACGCCGCCAGGTGCCGCGCGACCTGCTCCGCGTCGAGGTACGCCACGCCGCGGTGACCGGCGGCGTCGTCGTACTCCTCGGTGAGGAAGGCCGTGCGGGAGCCGAGAGAGCCGTCGATGTTCAAGTCCCCTGCGAGCCCGAGGACGGGCACGCCAAGTTCCGCGAGGAGGGCCTTCCCCTCGGCCGCCGAGGAGATGAGCTGGCCCCAATAGGCCATGACCTGGGGGCGAGCCTCGTCGCCGTGCTCGCCGCCGAGCAGGAGGCGAAGGTCGTCGATGCCGCCGATGTGGGGCGCGGCCTGTTCGACGAGCGCCACATACCCCCGGCTCGCGGCGTGATCAAGAGCAACCCGGTGAAGGGACCGCAGCTCCTCGGGGTGCGACGGCCTCGCCGCCTCCCGGATCGAGACGAGCGCGGCCTGGGACACCGCGGGTCCGTCCGACCATCCTTCGAGTCGGGTCGCCCCCGCCGCCTCGGCAAGGCCGCCTGTGACGAGCGCCGAGTGGACGTCGACGCGCGTCAGGAACGCCTCACGGCCGCCTGCCGCGCGGCGAAGCTCCTGAGCCGTCGGCAGTGCGGGATCGTCCCAGAGCGACTCATCCCAGCTGTGCCCGCGCAGGATGCCCTCCGCGGTCGGCGCCGCGGACATCGCCTCGAGGAGCTCCCGCGCCGACCGGACGCCTGAGAGGTCAAGCGACTGCAGGGCGAGGCCGGTGTCCGAAAGGTGCACGTGCGAGTCCACGAAACCCGGAGTGACGAGCGCCCCGTCGAGGTCCACGATGGTCATCCCCGCGCCCGCGATCGACTCGGCGGCGTGCTCCGTCCCGACCCACGCGACGGTGTCGCCGTCGACGAGCATCGCCGAAGCCAAGGGGTCTGCAGTCGAGTAGACCGACCCGTTGCGGTATAGGGTGAGCGCACGCTCGGAAGACGTGCCGGATTCCTTCATGCCTTGCGAGGCCTTTCTGTCGGTACGGCTCTGCCTCGAGGCGCAGGCCGGGACGGCTCGGTCAGTCGGCGACGCCCGAATAGGCGACGACGCCACGCTTGATGCTGTCGATCCCCGCATGGCAGAGCCGCCGCACCCGCGGCTCGATGCGCGGGACGTCCGCGAGCTGGTCGAGCAGGTCGATGACCTGCTTGACCCAGCGCACGAAGTCCCCCGCCGCAAGCTCTGTGCCGGAGAGGACGTTCTGGAGATCGCGCCCGCGGGCCCACTTGTAGAGCGGCCACACGAGGCCGAAGTCGGGCTCGGCCGTGCGCGGGAGCCGGTGCTGTTCCTCGACGTCCTCGAGCTGCGACCATTCCCGCAGCACGACGTCGACGGCGACATCGAGCGAGACGGTCGGCATCTTGGGCGGGAGCCCGGGCTCGTCGCGCTTCGCCTGGTAGACGAGGATGCTCGCAAGCGCCGCCAGCTCGGCCTCGTCGACGTCGTCGAACGCACCGGCGCGGAGAGAGAGCGCCGTGAGGAGGTCCTTGTCTCCGTAGATGCGGCGCAGCTGCTGGCCACGATCCGTGACGCGCACGTCGCCGTCGCCCTGCTCAAGGCATCCGTACGACTCGAGGACCTCGCACACGCGGTCGAAGGTCTTGGCGATCGTGTTGGTGCGCCCCTTGATCTGCTCGACCAGCCGGTCCGTCTCGCGGCGCAGCTTGGTCCAGCGCTCGGCCCACCGCGCGTGATCCTCGCGTTCGGCGCACCCGTGGCACGGATGGGTGCGAAGCCTGTGCCGCAGCTCGGTGATCCGCCGCTCCGTGTCCTCGTAGCCTGCGGCGAAGGCGAAGTCGCGTCGCGAGCGGCGGGCTCCCCGTCCACCCCCGGCGTGGTCGCCCGCGCTGTGTCCACTGTGCGAGCGGTCGACGGCGTGGCGCATGGACGCCGCGAGGTCACGCCGATCCTTGGGTCGCTTGGGGTCGAAATGCTTGGGGATCCGGATCCGGGCGATCGGCTCGATGGGGCCGTCGAGGTCCTGGAAGCCGATGCGGCGCAGGTTGTGGTCGAAGGTCAGCACGTGGGGGCGCGGCTCGCGCGCGTTGGCGTCCGTGGCGAGCACGACCGCGGTGCCGCTCAGGCGGCCCTGAGCGAGCTCGACGACGTCGCCGGGCTGAAGGCGCGCGAGCGAGTCGACGGTCATGCTCCGACGCGCCCGGCCGGCTTCCCGGGAGGCGTAGCTCTCGGCGGCCGAGAGCTCCTCGCGGAGCCTCGCGTACTCCGTGAAGTCGCCGAGGTGGCACGTCATGGCCTTCTCGTAGCCCGCGAGCGATTCCTCGCGGTCCCGAACCTGACGCGCGAGCCCCACCACCGAACGGTCGGCCTGGAACTGGGCGAACGAGCTTTCGAGGATGTCGCGAGCCCGCTTGCGGCCGAACTGGGCCACGAGGTTGATGCTCATGTTGTAGGTCGGCCGGAAGCTCGAATTGAGCGGGTAGGTCCGCCTCGACGCGAGCCCCGCAAGGGCAGCGGGGTCCAGGCCCGGGCGCCACTGGACGACGGCGTGGCCCTCGACGTCGATGCCGCGCCGCCCCGCGCGCCCAGTGAGCTGGGTGTACTCCCCCGCCGTGATGTCGACGTGGGCCTCGCCGTTGAACTTCTCGAGCTTCTCGATCAGCACGCTCCGGGCAGGCATGTTGACGCCTAGGGCGAGGGTCTCGGTCGCGAACACGGCCTTGACGAGACCGGCAGCGAAGAGCTTCTCGACGACTTCCTTGAACGTCGGCAAGAGGCCTGCGTGGTGGGCCGCAAGCCCCCGCAGAAGCCCCTCGCGCCAGCCCCAGAAGCCCAGAACGCCGAGGTCGGACGGCGGGAGGTCCTTCGCGGCCGCTTCAACGGCTTCGGCGATCCGCGCCCGTTCAGCGGGGGTTGTGAGGTCGAGGCCCGCGTCGACGCACTGCTGCACCGCGGCGTCGCATCCGGCCCTCGAGAAGATGAAGTCGATCGCCGGAAGCAGCCCTTGCCGCTCGAGCGACTGGATCATCTGGGGGCGGCTCGCCCTCGCGACCGAGGCCTGGACGCCCTCAGATCGGCCGCCCTGCCGCCCGCCGGCATGGCCACGCGGCCGCTCGTCCCGCCGTCGCCCTCTCCCCCCGTGCGGGAATCGCGCGCGGTGCTCGGCCTGCGTCTCGCGCCGCGCGATCTCGGCGAGCTCGGGATTGACCGCCGTGAGCTCTCGGGGATCGCCCGACCGGCGGGGCAAGCGCTCGGCGTCGGGCTTCTGCGGCTCCTCCGGGCCCTCGTCCGTGCGGTCGTGCGCGTCGGCGAGGTCTTCGAAGGAGCTCCGCGTCGCGAAGAGGTCTACGAGGCGCCGCCCGACCATGACGTGCTGCCAGAGCGGAACCGGCCGGTGCTCCGAGACGATGATGTCCGTCTCGCCGCGCACCGTGTCGAGCCACGCTCCGAACTCCTCGGCGTTCGAGACCGTCGCGCTCAGCGACACGACGCGGACGTCCTTCGGAAGGTGGATGATCACCTCTTCCCACACCGCGCCCCGGAAGCGGTCAGCGAGGTAATGCACCTCGTCCATCACGACGTAGCCGAGACCGCCGAGCGTCGATGAGCCCGCGTAGAGCATGTTGCGGAGCACCTCGGTCGTCATGACGACGACGGGCGCCTCGCCGTTGATGGTCACGTCCCCGGTGAGGAGGCCCACCCTGTCTGCTCCGTACGCGTCGCACAGTTCGCCGTACTTCTGGTTGGAGAGTGCCTTGATGGGCGTCGTGTAGAAGGCCTTGAGCCCCCGGCGGAGCGCGAGGTAGACGGCGAACTCCCCCACGACCGTCTTGCCGGCGCCTGTCGGCGCGGCCACGAGGACGCCGTGGCCCGCTTCGAGCGCGCGGCACGCCTCGCGTTGGAAGGGATCAAGCGGGAACGGCAAGTCGGCCGCGAAGGCCCCGAGCTCGGTCTTGGCGAAGGCCCGGCGTTCTGCGTCGAGGGCGAAGCGCTCGGCCGGGCTGAGGTTGTCGGGGACGGAGGACATGGGTCCAGCCTAGAACTTGTCGAGGTCCTCGCGTGACGTGGCGCTGTCCGCCGAGGCGTCCGTCTCTGCTGCGACTTTCGCCTGCTTCTTGGCTCGCCGCCTGTCCTGAAGGAGACAGACGCCGATCGCCGCGAAGAACAGCGCGAGCAGCGGGACGGCAAGCATGAACATCGAGATGGCGTCGGCGCCCGGCGCGGCGAACGCAGCGATGACGAACACGAGGAACACCGTGATGCGCCACGCCTTGAGAATCACCTTACCCGGAAGGATCCCCGCCGCGTTGAGGCCCACGAGGAGAACCGGGACGAGGAACGCGATGCCGAGGAAGAGCACCATGTGCGTCACGAAGTCGATGTATTCGCGCCCGTCGATGAGGTTGGAGAACCCCGACGGCGTGAACTGCGTCAGCGCGCGCACGACGTTCGGCGTGACAACCCAGCCAACCCATACCCCGGCGAGGAAAAGCGGCACCGCGGCGGCCATATAGCCGAGGGTGTACCGCCGCTCCTTCGCCGTGAGCCCAGGCATGACGAACGCCCAGACCTGATAGATCCAGACGGGGCTCGACAGCACGAGGCCAATCTGGATCGAGAGCTGGAGCTTGAAGTCGAACGGGGAGCCGACCGTCGAGAAGTTGATTCCAGACATCCCGCCGGTCCGCGCCGCAATGTCCTTGACCGGCGCCTGAAGTGCCTCAAGGAGCGGGTCGTAGAGGAACCAGCCCGCGACCGCGCCGAGGAGAACTCCGATGGCCGCCTTGATGAGCCGGTTCTTGAGCTCCTTGAGGTGCTCGAGGAGGGGCATCCGGCCTTCGGGATTGGCCTTCCGCCCCTTGGCGGTGGCCACGCTCAGGCGCGCTGGGACGGGCCGCCGGTGCCGCCGTCGCCCTCGTCAGCGCCCTTGGGCGGGATGACCTTGCCCTCGACGGGCGATTCGCCCTGGGACGAGGACGACGACGCCGACTTGCCGTCGTCGTTCTTCATCTCCTTGACCTCAGAGCGCAGGATCCGCATGGACTGGCCGAGGCTGCGAGCCATCCCCGGGAGCTTGGGCGCGGCGAAGAGCAGCAGCGCTACAACGATGATGATGACGATAGGCCATGGGCTATCGAAGAGTCGTCCCACAAGAAGTCCTTTCCTTCTGATGCAAGTCTAGATGAGTCCGAGGTCACGCAGTGACTGTGCTTGCCCCCGTTGAGCCCTGCGCGCAACCCGCCGGGCAATCCGTGCCGTGCGGCGCTCGGCCTTGCCCCGCTCATACTCCCGCCGCATCTCGTCGGGATCGGCGAAGACCGCACTCCCGGGCGCGGACGCGCCGTCGCCGTCTCCCTGCGCCGCGCTATCCATGACGCTCGGCCCCGGAAGGCGCGTGAGGACCCCTCCGGCGTCGCGCACCACGCGCAGGGCCTTGCGGACAAGCCAGAAGCCGCCGCCCACGGCGGCAGCGGCCGTGCCGACGAGCAGCACCGCCCAGAGCAGGATCCAGAACCACCACGGCACAGGGAGAGCCTATCGGCTGCGCAGCGTGCCGAGCGCACGTAAGAGCCACGCGCGGCTGGCCTCGACGGCACGGTCGGGACCCTCGAGCGCAACCGAGCCGCCGAACTGCGCGAGGAAACGCGGAAGCCAGTCGAGCCCCGCGACCCGCATCCGAACCCGCCGGCTCCCGTCCACGAGGTCGGTCCCATCCTCCGCGGCGTATTCGTGTTCGACCCACAAGGCCTCCGGCGCAAGCCTAAGCACCGCCTCGACGTCGCCCTCGCTCGGTTCGACGAGCCGCTCGGCGAGCACCGCTTCGACTCCCACCGGCAGCGGCAACGGTGCCGCCGGGGCGAGCGAGAGGATGCGGTCGACCCGGAAGACGCGCCGCTCCTCGACCCGATGGCAGTACGCCTCGACATACCATCGATCCCCATCCGAACGCAGCGCGAGCGGGCTGATGAGGCGCTCGGTGCGTTCGTCCTTGGTCGGGTTGAGATATTCGAGCCGAAGCGTGCTCCGCTCGGCGACGGCCGAGCGGAGCACCGGCACGAGCCCAGCGTTGCGCTGTGGCTCGGCGTCGATGTCGAGTTCCGGCACGGCTCGGGCGCCGTGGGCGGTCGCTGCCCGGACCTTCTCCGCGAGGGCCTCGAGGGCCGGCCGCTCCTCGTCCGAGGCCATCGGGAGCAGTGTCTGGAGGCCGAGCTGGAGCGAGAGCGCCTCCTCGACACTGAGGCGCCGCGGCCGTGCGAGTTCTGGCGCGTTGGCTAGGCTCACAACCCCGTCGTGCACGTCGACCTCGATGTAGTCCTGCCAGCCGCCGGTATCTGTCGGGCCGGTGTACTGGAGCACCGAGAGCTCCTGCTCAAGCTGTCGCGCCGATACTCCGTAGCGCTCCGCCGCCTCGGCGATCTGGACCGGCCCCTGGAGCAGATACGGCACAAGATCGACAATCCGTCCGAGCCGTTCGTCCGAGGGCCTCGTCTTCCGTTCCCGAGGCCCCGGCGCAATGGAAGGCGCGCCGGGCGTGCCGAGCGCGGCAAGGGCCCCTTCGAAGCGTTCGACGACGGCGCGCGCCAGCTCGGGAGGCGACTCGACGACGAGCGCATCGCCGTAGCCCGCGAGGTGGTCCGCCGCGACAGTGACGTCCCGGAAGCGGTACTCGCCGGCCTCCCAGCCCTCGGGAGCGACCGCATCCACCGGCGTCCACGACGTCATCCTCAGCTCGAGCGCGCGGCCTTCGGCGATGCGTATTCGCGCAATCTGTTCTGGGAGTTCCGCGAGGCGCTTGAGCTGCTCGTGGACGGAGCCTTCGGCGGGGCGGTCGAAGGCCCCCGCCGCTCCGACGCCCACGCGTCCCCGGATCCGCGACAGGCGGAAGACCCGGGGCGCCCGCCGACCCGTGTCGAATCCGACGAGATACCACTGCCCGTACCGCTGCCCAAGGCCCCACGGCTGCACCGTGCGCGCTTCCTCTCGGCCCGTGCTCGTCGCGAAGTACTGGAAGGTCACCTCGGCGCGACGAGAGGCGGCGTCGGCGAGGGTCGCGTAGCGCGGGTCCTCGAGTCGAACGCGAGGCTGGACGAGCGACGGCGGCGAGTCCGGGAGCGCTCCCGCGGCTTCGAGACGCCGCAGTGCTCCACGGGCCGCAGCCCCGGCGAGAGCTCCTTGGGACGCGAGACCAGCGAGGGCGAGGAGCGACTGCTCCTGCGCCGTGAACTCCAGCTCGGGCAGGCGGAATTGCCGCGGATCGATCCGGTACAGGGACGTCGTCGATGAGCTGTCCGCCCGCTCGTAGCCCTGCCGCTCGAGAACCTCGGCACCGAGCCCGCGGAGGTCGGCCTTGTCCCGTTCGAACTGGCGCTCGACGGCGTCCCGCTCCCGGTCCACGCCTGGCGCCCACCCGTAGACGTCCCTGAGCAGCCGTTCGCGCGACACACCGAGCTCGGTGTGCAGGAGCGCGATGAGGAGGTTGAGGAGACGTTCGGTCTTCTTCTGGGACACATGTGCAGGCTACCGGGAACGCGCACGGGGCGCGGTCAGCGTGTGCTGCCCGCGCCCCGTGTGGTGGGGATCCGCCGCGTCAGCGGACCCCGACGAGGTCCACCACGAAGATGAGCGACTCGTTCGGGCCGATCACGCCCCCGGCGCCGCGGGAGCCGTAGGCAAGGTCCGACGGGATCTCGAGCCGACGACGGCCACCCACCTTCATGCCGAGGAGGCCCTGGTCCCAGCCCTGGATGACCTGGCCGACGCCGACGCGGAAGTCGAGGGGCGCTCCGCGGTTCCAGCTCGCGTCGAACTCCTCCCCCGTGGACCATGCGACGCCGACGTAGTGGGTCGTGACCGTGTCGCCGGCCGCGACCTCGCGCCCGTCTCCCTCGATGAGGTCCACGATCGTGAGCTCCGTGGGCACGGGCCCCTCGGGGAAGTCGATCTCAGGCTTCTGGCGGTCGTATTCGCGCTGTCCGAAAGACATGCTATTCCTCTCGTCGAATGGGATTGGTGGACGTCCGGTCGAATCTACTGGACGCCGAGGATGTCGACAACGAAGACGAGGTCGCCCTTCGCCTGTCCCTGCCCCTGGTCTCCGTATGCCTGCGCCGCGGGGATGACGAGGAGCACGCGCGAGCCTACAGTCTTGCCCGTAAGGCCCTTGGTCCAGCCTTCGATGACCTGTCCAAGTCCGAACGTGGCGGGGGTCCCGCGGTCATAGCTGGAATCGAACTTGGTTCCATCGGAGAGGTTGACCCCGACATAGTTCGCGACGATGGTGTCCGTGGCCTGAACCGCCGCGCCCTTGCCCTTGATGAGGTCCTGGGAGATGAGCTGGCTCGGCTTGGCGACGCCCTTGACGTCGATCTGCGGGATGCCCTTCGAGTCCTCGGTCACCGCGGGGAGCCCTGCGGGAGGCGTCACGGTGTCCCCCTCGGGCTTCTTGAGGGGAGCCGGGATGTCCTTTGCGTCGGTGATCTTAAGGATGAGGAGGGTCGTCGTGTTGTCCCCGCCCTGGTCAGCGGACTGGGGCGGGGTCGCATAAGCGAGGTAGGAGCCGACCTTGGCGCCCACGAAGGCGTTGTAGAGGATCGCGTTGCCCTGCTTGAGGCTGTCGTCGACCGGAACCTTCTGCGGCTGGCCGGACGAGAAGGAATCACCGAGCGGGCTGCCGTCCGTCCCCTTGAGGGCGAGGACGTTCACGACGACGGACTGCCCCGCCTTGACGGCCGCGCCCGAGCCCTCCTGGACCATTTTGATCGTGGGCGTCGAGACCGAAAGGGGCTTGGCAAAGTCGACGGTCGGGGCCTTGTCCCCCGGCGTCACCTTGAGCGAACTGAAGGCGTTCACATCGCCTGCGGACTGGCTTGTCGGCCCGTTCGAGCCTCCGGAGCTGCAGCCCGCGATGAGCAGCGCGAGGGGCAGCAAGAGCGCAAGGAGTCGGCGCACGGATCTACTTCCTGTGGGGGTTTTCGCCATTCGAGGCGACGGTCGAGCCCGGAGGCCCCCTCTAGGGTAGCGAGTTAGTCTGAGAACAGCCTTTCAGCACGTGCGTCCGGCGTCATCCCGTGAACGTCCGGCCTCATCCCGTGAAGGGGCGAAGCGTCTCAAGCAGTTCGTCGACCCGCGAGTCCTCGTTGGCGAACGGATCCTTGCAGAGGATCGTGTGGTGGGCGCGGTCGTTGAGCTTGAGATGCACCCAGTCCACCGTGTAGTCCGCCCCCGCAGCCTGGGCCGCCTGGACGAAGCGTCCGCGAAGCCTCGCGCGCGTGGACTGCGGAGGCGACCCCACCGCCGTCGCGATGGCGGCATCGTCCACCAAGCGCGCGGCCCCGCCCCGCCGCTGCAGGAGGAAGAAGAGGCCGCGCTCGGGGCTGATGTCGTGATAGGTGAGGTCGAGCTGCGCGACGCGCGCCGAATCGAGATCGACGTCGTGGCGCGCGCAGTAGCCGTCGATGAGCTTCTTCTTGATCGCCCAGTCCACCTCAGTGTCGATCGGCGAGGTGTCGCCCGACTCGATCGCGGCCAGGGTGCGCTCCCACAGGTCGAGGATTCGCGGAACGTGGGGCGTGTGCGCCCCGTGTTGGTCGACGAAGTGGCGCGCCTTCTCAAGATAGACCCGCTGCATGTCGAGTGCCGTCAGCTCGGTGCCGTTCGCGAGGCGGACGACGGCGCGTCCCGAGAGATCGTGCGAGATCTCCCGGATGCTGCGGATGGGGTTCTCCATCCGCAGATCCCGCATGATGACGCCCGATTCGATCATGCGCAGGACGAGGTCGACGGTGCCTACCTTCATCATGGTCGTCGTCTCGCACATCGTCGAATCCCCCACGATGACGTGCAGGCGCCGGAAGTGCTCGGCGTCCGCGTGCGGCTCGTCACGCGTGTTGATGATCGGGCGCGAGCGCGTCGTCGCCGAGGAAAGGCCCTCCCAGATGTGGTCGGCGCGCTGGGAGAACGCGTACACGGGGCCGTGGGGCGTGCGCAACACCTTGCCTGCGCCGCACAGTAGCTGGCGCGTCACGAGGAACGGGATGAGGATCTCCGCGAGCCGCGAGAACTCGGTGCGCCGCGGGATGAGGTAGTTCTCGTGGCTCCCGTACGAGTTCCCCGCCGTGTCCGTGTTGTTCTTGAAGAGGTAGACGCTGCCGTCGAACCCCTCCTCGCGGAGCCGCTTCTGCGCTTCGTCGATGAGGTCGACGAGGATGCGCTCCCCGGCTCGGTCATGGGCCACGAGCTGGGCAACGTCGTCGCACTCAGCCGTCGCGTATTCGGGATGGGATCCGACGTCGAGATAGAGCCGGGAGCCGTTGCCCAGGAACACGTTGGACGAGCGGCCCCAGCTCACAACCTTCCGGAACAGATAACGTGCCACCTCTTCAGGGGCAAGCGGGCGGCCCTGCGGGCTCGAGTACGCAATCCCGAACTCGGTCTCGACGCCGAAGATGCGGCGGTCCACGCGGCTCCTTCCGTAGATTCTCCAGGCCAGGTCTGGCCAGGGCTAGATCGGTCCGGCCAGAAGTTCTGCGAGCTCGTCCTGGGAGATGCGGCGGAAAGCCCGGCGAGCTCCCCGCTCGGTTTCGGAACTGCGGTCGAGCACCGCGACTTCGAGGCTGAGCATCGGATCAGTGCGGTCGTCGCGCAGGGCCTTGGCGGCGAGCTGAATGGCCTCGGCGAAGGACGCCTCCGCGCTCCACCCGCCGATGACCGCCTCGGCGACGCGCTCGGCGGCGCCGCCCATGACGACGAAGCGCCGCTCGTCGGCGATCGAGCCATCGAAAGTGAGCCGAAACAGGTGGTCCGAGCCGACGTCGTGCCCGACTTCCGCAACGGTGAGCTCGACTTCAAGGGGCTTCTGCTCGGCCGTGAAGACGGCGCCGAGGCTCTGCGCGTACACGCTCGCTAGCCCGCGCCCTGTAACGTCGACGCGGTCGTACGAATAGCCCCGGACATCGGCGTAGCGCACGCCCGCCTGGCGCAGGCTCTCGAATTCGTTGTACTTGCCCACCGCGGCGAACGCGATCTTGTCGTAGATCTCGCCGATCTTGTGGAGCGACGGCGAGGGGTTCTCGGCGACGAGCGCGATTCCCTCGAGGCAGCTCAGCACCACGACAGAACGGCCGCGCGCGATCCCCTTGCGGGCGAAGTCCGCGCGGTCCTTCATAACCTGCTCGGGCGAGACGTAGAACGGCTGGGTCATGTCAGGCCTCCCGTCCTGCGATGCTGCGCTGCTCGAAGATGTCCCCCGCGATCTGTGCCAGTTCGTGCTCGGACGCCCGGCGGGTCCCCGCGCGGGTGACGGTATAGACGACGGGCCAGAGCTGGCGGAGAGGGTCAGGGCCGCCCGTCGCCGAGTCGTCGTCGGCGGCGTCGAAGAGTGCCTCGACCGAAACCCGCACTGCGTCGGCCTCGGTCAGGCCGGGCCGCCAGAGCTTCTTGAGGGCCCCGCGCGCAAAGACAGAACCCGAGCCCACGGAGTGGTGCTCGAGCTCTTCGTACCGGCCGCCCGTGACGTCATAGGAGAAGAGGCGGCCGACCCCCTGATAGAGATCGAAGCCCGCGAACAGGGGGACAACCGCGAGCCCCTGCAGCGCGAGGGAGAGATTCGCGCGGATCATCGCCCCGAGCCGCGTGGCCTTTCCCTCGAGGCTCAGGAGCGTGCCCTCGATCTTCTCGTAGTGTTCGAGCTCGACCTGGAAGAGGCGCACGATGTCCACGGCCAGCCCCGCGGCGCCGGCGATGCCGAGAACCGAATACTGGTCCGCTGGAAAGACCTTTTCGATGTGACGGCTCGCGATCATGCTGCCCATCGTGGCGCGCCGGTCGCCGGCCATGAGGACGCCGCCCGCGAAGGATATCGCGACGACGGTCGTGCCGTGCGGTGCGAGGTGGGAGGCGTCGGACTGGACCACCCGGTTCGACGGGAGCAGGTCCGGACGAACGGCTGCCAAATGCTCGGTGAAGGACGACGTCGCGTTGCCGACGACGCGTTCTGCGAGGAAGTCGTTCATCCTTGAGGCCTACTGGCCGCCCTTCTGGACGAAACCGCGCACGAACTCCTCGGCGTTGCTCTCCAGCACACCGTCGATCTCGTCGAGCAGATCGTCCACGCCCTGAGTCGCTTCGGACGCCTGCGGAGCAGCCGGCGCGGGCGCCGGTGTACCGGGATCGACGTCCTCGACGTCTTCCCGTGACTGGCTGCTCTTCTGCTCCTGACCGGCCATAGCCGCCTCCTTGCGTCGAGCTCGCCGCCCATGCGACGGGCTGTGGAACCAATACTGTCACTCTTTCATGCCCTTGAATGGGCTGCGGGAAACGGACCCGCGAGGCTACGTATGCCTTTCTCCGAGGAGCGCGTCGAGGAATCCCTGGATATCCGGGTGGTTCTCGAAAAGCCCGCCTGTCAGCGCTCGCGTTCCGCGCAGCGGCTCACGCGTGGGGACGCGTTGGAGCCGATAGCTGCCAGGAGGCGAGAAGACGACCGAGTCCCAGCTCGCGCTCGCCACATTGGCCGGGAAGCGCTGGATGCTCTTGCCGCGGAACCACGCCCGGGTGTCCTCCGGCGGCTCGATCGCCGCCCGGGCGATCTCATCGTCGTCGGCCATCCGTTCAAGCCGGCCGCCCGCCCTCAGCCGGTTCGCGACGCCGCGCTCCGGCCGGACATCCGACCACTGGATGTCGATGAGCCCAAGCCGCGGATCATGCCACGCGAGGCCGTCCCGCGCGCGATAGCCCTCGAGGACCTTCCGCTTGGCGGCCCATTCGATGTAGCCGGCGGCCGCATCGACGTCCGAGCCGAGGTCGGTCAGCGCTCGCTCCCAGAGCCGAAGGACGGTTGCCGTGTGGCCATCCCCACCGTGCTCCGCCGCGACCCCGGCATCGGCCGCGAGCTTCGCGGCCGCCTCGAAGTAGAGCCACTGGAGCTCGAGCCCCGTGAGACGGCGTCCGTCGAGCAGGCGCACAGTGTCCCGCAGTTCAGTGTCGTGGCTCAGCCGATGCATCGCGGCGACTGGCTCGTGGACATCGATGGCCGGAGCCGCGCCTGCCTCGATGAGGCTGAGCACGAGCGCCGTCGTGCCGAACTTGAGGTAGTTCGCCACATGGCTGCAGTTCGCATCGCCGACAATCACGTGCAGGCGCCGGTACTTGTCGGCGACGGCGTGCGGCTCGTCCCGTGTGTTGATGATGGGGCGGCGCATCGTCGTCTCGAGTCCGACCTCGGCTTCGAAGAAGTCGGCGCGCTGGCTCACTTGAAAGCCAGGAGTGCGCCCGTCCTGGCCAATTCCGACGCGTCCCGCCCCGCACACGAGCTGACGTGAGACAAAGAACGGGATGAGGCCGCGCACAAGCTCCGAGAACGGCACCGAGCGGGGCACGAGGTAGTTCTCGTGCGAACCGTACGAGGCCCCTTTGCCATCCGTGTTGTTCTTGTAGAGGTTGATCGGCCCGCGCTCCTCATCTGAGGCGAGCGCCCGGACGGCAGCAAGGACGACGGCGTCCCCGGCGGAGTCCCACACGACGGCATCGCGGGGATTCGTAACCTCGGGGCTCGAGTACTCCGGATGCGCGTGGTCCACGTAGAGACGTGCCCCGTTGCCCAGCACGAGGTTCATGAGGGCAGGTTCCTGATCGCCGTCGAGTTCGAGCTCGGCCGGACCGTGGGCGAGCGCGACGCCCTCGGCCGTAAGCACGGGCTCGACGTCCGTGAGGAGCTCGGGATGAGCCTGGCTCCGTCGGACGGACCAGCCGCGCGCGTCGCGCAGCGGGGTCTCGTCGGTGTAGTCCCACCCGGCACCGGGCGAGGCGTGGAGGCGCTCCCGCGTGAGCCGCGCGTACGCCGCGATCACCTGGGAGGAGAGATACGTCGCGTTGGCTCCGGGGGTCGACGGCGCGTGGATCCCGTATTCCGTTTCGGATCCCATGACCCGCAGGGCCCCTCCCGCCGGCAGGCCCTCAGGCCCTTGGTCGCTGGACGACATGTCACTCCCCTTCCCGGTACCGGCTCACAGGTACTGGCCCGTGCTCTGCGTCGTCTCGATCGTGCGGCCGGGCTCGCTGCCTCCCTTGCCCTGGATGATGGTCCGGATGTAGGTGATGCGCTCGCCCTTCTTTCCGGAGATGCGCGCCCAATCGTCGGGATTCGTCGTGTTGGGCATGTCCTCGTGCTCGCGGAACTCGTCGGACACGGCCCGGAGGAGGTGCTCGACCCGGATGCCCTTCGAACCCGTCGTGAGGAGTTCCTTGATCGCTGCCTTCTTCGCGCGATCCACGACGTTCTGGATCACGGCGCCCGAGTTGAAGTCCTTGAAGTAGAGGATCTCCGTGTCGCCGTTCGCGTACGTCACCTCGAGGTACTCGTTCGACTTGCCGGTCGAGTACATCGCCTCGACGGTCCGCTGGATCATCGCCTGGACGGTCGCGTCGCGGTCGCCGCCGTATTCGCCGAGATCCGACGGATGGATGGGGAGCTCCGCGGTTAGGTACTTCGAGAAGATGTCCGCCGCGGCTTCGGCGTCAGGCCGCTGGATCTTGATCTTCACGTCGAGACGTCCCGGCCGGAGGATCGCGGGGTCGATCATGTCCTCGCGGTTCGACGCACCGATGACGATGACGTTATCGAGGCGTTCGACGCCGTCGATCTCGCTCAGGAGCTGCGGGACGATCGTCGTCTCGACATCGGACGAGACGCCCGTTCCACGCGTGCGGAAGAGCGAATCCATCTCGTCGAAGAACACCACGACGGGGCTCCCGTCCGACGCCTTCTCCCTGGCCCGCGAGAAGATGAGGCGGATGTGCCGCTCGGTCTCGCCGACGTACTTGTCGAGGAGCTCGGGGCCCTTGATGTTGAGGAAGTAGCTCTTGATGTCCTGGCCCGCGCGCTCCATGGCCCGGGCGGCCAGCGAATTGGCGACGGCCTTCGCGATGAGCGTCTTGCCGCACCCCGGAGGCCCGTAAAGAAGGATGCCCTTGGGCGCCTTGAGCCCGTGCTCGCGGTACAGGCCCGGGTGAAGGAACGGTAGCTCGACGGCGTCCCGGATCTGCTCGATCTGCGACGCGAGGCCGCCGATATCGTCGTAGCTGATATCTGGAACCTCTTCGAGGACCAGGTTCTCGACCTCCGAGCGCGGGACCTTCTCGAGGGCAGTTTGGGTGCGATTGTCCACCGAGACGGCGTCGCCCACGCGAAGCTGCTCGAGGAGGAGCGGCCCCGAGAGTCGCACGACGCGTTCCTCGTCGCCGCGCCCGATCACGAGCACACGATCGGGGCTCAGGAGCTCCTTGATCGTGACGAGCTCTCCTGAGCGCTCGTAGCCGAGGCCGGCGACGACCTCGAACGCCTCGTTGAGGAGCACTTCCTGGCCGACGCTCAGCTCCGAGAGGGAGATCAGTGGGCTGAGGCCCACGCGGATCTTGCGCCCCGACGTCACGACGTCGACGCTCTCGTCCGTCACGGCAGACGCCGCTCCCCCGGCCGGGCGCCGACGATTGAGCTGGACGACCGTGCCATAGCTGTACGGGGGCTGCCCTTCATGCTCGAGCGCCGCCTTGAGCCGAACGATCTCGGTCTTGGCCGTCTGCAGCATCTCCGACATGCGGGTGTTGTTCGACGTCGCGGCAGAGAGCTGCCGATCCACGGCCCGCAGCTTATCCCGGAGGACGTTGACTTGACGCTCGAGAACGCTCAGCTGCTCCGCGCTCGCACGCTGGACCGCATCATCGCGACCGGTCCCGGTCCCATCGCGCTCTTCCATGACTCTCACACCCTCCCTCAGCTCAGATCATTCCGATACTTCGACACTAGCCCCACTGGGGCCAGCCGAAACTCTCCGAAGCACCAGAGTCCCTAAGCGTTACATTGACGCAACGTTTGGGAGGCCGAAAAGCATCCGCGAGGCGACGCTCAGGCTTCGTCCTGGCGGCCCGCCCGGGCATCCCGGGCGGCCCGCCGCAGCTTCCGGTCCGAGACGGGGCGCTCGCCGACGGACTCGGGCGTCCAGGCGTTCAGATCCTCCTCGCTGAATTCTGTCTTGGCCCGCTTCTTGCGGATCAGCGGGGCCACTCCCTCGGCGAGACGCCGGGTCACGAGGAGGAAGCCAGTGTGGCCCACCATGCGGTGCTCGGGGCGGACCGCGAGCCCCTCGAGGTGCCAGCCGCGGACCATCGACTCCCAGGCATCGGGCTCGGTGAACCGGCCGTCCGCGCGGATCGCCTCGGCCGTGCGCGAAAGCTGGGTCGCGGTCGCGACGTAGTTGATCCAGACGCCCCCCGGCGCCAAGACCGTGGCGACCGCGTCGAGGCACTCCCAGGGCGCGAGCATGTCGAGCACCACGCGATCGACGCTGCCGGGCTCCTCGGCCTTGACCACCTCTTCCTGGAAGTCCCCTAGCGAGATGCGCCATGCGGGGTGAGGCCCGCCGAAGATCGTCTCGACGTTGCCCCGCGCGATGTCCGCGAACTCCTTGCGGCGTTCGAACGAATGGAGGTACCCGCCGTCGCCCACGCCGCGGAGGAGCGAGATCGACAGGGCGCCAGACCCGACCCCAGCCTCGACGACCCGCGCCCCTGGAAAGATGTCCGCCATCGTGACGATCTGGCCCGCGTCCTTGGGATACACCACCGCCGCACCGCGCGGCATGGAGAGCACGAAGTCGGAGAGCAGAGGGCGCAGGGCCTGGTACTGGTGCCCCGCCGTGTTCGTCACAACGGAGCCATCGGGCAGCCCGATGACGGCGTCATGGTTGAGGAACCCCTTGTGAGTGTGGAAGGCACCCCCGGCCTCGAGGGTGATGGTGTTCATCCGGCCGCGCTCGTCGGTGAGCTGCACACGCTCTCCGACCCGGAACGGGCCGCGGCGGATGGCCGCGCCGGTCGGCTCTGCGCCCGTTGTCTCCGGGGCGAGCGCAGACGATGCCGGGGTGCTGCTTTCGGTCATGGGTCCCTTCTTCATGAGGTGGGGCGTCAAGGCGGTGTCGGGCTTCGGCTGCTACCGCGGCGGCCGGCCTGAGATGGCGGCGACAACCGCACGCTGGCTCAGGAGGCCGACGACAAGGCCCGAAGCATCGACGACGGCGTACTCAGTGCCTTGGAGCTGGGAGAGGTACTGGACGAGTTCCTGCCCCGCAGCGGTCTCTGGGACGTAGGCGCCGGGCGCGAGGGCATACCCTACGGCCGTGACCGGCGTGGAGGCCCAGGCTTCGTGGGGAACGCGCGCGATGGCGGCCGGGTCAACGACGCCCTGCGGCTTGCCGTCCGGCGCGCAGAGGACGACGACGTTGCCCCGCCCGGCGCCCGCCTGCACGGCCTGCTCGACGGAGGCGAAGTTGGGCACACCGACCGCCGGCGCCGCAAGCCTGCCCGCGATGACCTGGGGCAGGCGGCTGCGGAACCCGGCGTTGCGGATCGACGCCGAGGCACCCTGCCACAGGAAGGCCGCGATGAGCACGGTGACAAGAGTGAACGAGATGTCGAGGCCCTGGCCCTGCAAAAGCGGCAGGAGGATGCCGAGGAATACGACGCCCGCGACGACGACGCGCCCAGCCCAGCCTGCCGCGATGGTCCCTTTCTCCTGGGACCCGGTGACCTTCCATACAGCACTTTCGACGAGACGTCCGCCGTCGAGCGGCAGCCCCGGGAGCACGTTGAAGAGGCCGATGAGGAAGTTGGCCCACATGAAGATGTTGGCCAAAATGTCCGCGACGCCGTGGAGGCTCACGGAATTGACGAGGACCCAGGCGCCTCCGGCCAGCACGAGGTTGGCCGCCGGCCCCGCGAGGGCGACGACGACAGACTTGCCGGGCGATGCGGTGTAGCTCTCGAACTGCGTGTGGCCGCCCCACAGGTTGAGGACGATCTTCTGGCTGGGCCATCCGAACGCCCGCGCGCTCAGCGCATGCGCGAGCTCGTGGACGAGGACGGAGATCAGGAGCAGGACGGCGTATGCGAACGCCACGAGATAGGCCCCCGCGCCCAGCTGTGGCTGGCGAAGCTGGAGCGTGGGACCGTAGACGATGACCGTGAATCCGGCGATGAGGAACCACGAATACGCGAGATAGACCGGGACCCCGGCAATGCGTCCCAGACGGATTCCGTCGCGCGAGCGACCGCCCGCAGCATGGGCGTGCTCGCCCTCCGGTCGCGGCGGATGCTGGTCGCCAAGGCCTCCGCTCACGCCCCCACCTGGCCCGCTGTCGCGACGGCGGCCCGGGTGAGGACCGCTGCGACGTCGTCGGCAGTTCGGCCGGCGAGCGTGGCCCAATGCTCGGCACCCAGATCCACGGGGAGGTCGAGCGCGTTGGGCACGACGATGGTCGCGAGGCGCGCAGCGACGGCGGACGTCGCGCCGGGCAATGAGTCTTCGATCGCGACGCATTCCGAGTCGCTCAGGCTCGGGAGGCCGGCCTCGAGCAGTTCGAGGGCCTTGAGATATGGCTCGGGATTCGGCTTGCCGTGCGTGACGGCGTCCCCTGTGACGACTGCTGAGAACGTGCCGGCAGGGAGGTGCTCGAGGATGCGCTCCACCATGGGCCGCTCGGACATGGTCACGAGAGCGCACGCGACTCCAGCCTCGGAAAGCGCCGTGAGCAGATCGCGCGCGCCCGGACGCCAGGGAACGGCGGCGCCGAGCTGTTCGATGACGCGCGCGGTCAGCGAATCGATGATCTCCCGCACCCCCATGAGGACACCGGCCTCCTGAAGGATCCGGGCCGAGGTCGGGAGAGCCTGGCCGACCAGGCGCATCGCCTGCTCGTGCCCCCACGTCCCGCCGAAGGAATCCACGAGCTCGTGCTCGGCAATGATCCAATAGGGCTCGGTATCGACGAGCGTGCCGTCCATGTCCCAGAGCACGGCACGCAGGGCAGCGTCAGTTTCGGCGGGGAGGCGCATATCGACCAGTCTACGGGGCGCCACGACGTGTCCTCCCTGCGCGAAACTCGCGCGCCCCTCTCCAAAAGGAGCCTGCGAACGCGGGTGCATGGTCATAGTCTGGAGCGATGAACGAGTTCGACGCCGACGCCCCGGCCCCCCACCCCGGCCTCTTCCCGACGCCCGCCGAGGGCGAACGGGTCACGGTCATGATCGCGGCCTTCGAGGGCTGGAACGACGCGGGCGAGGCTGCGAGCGAGGCGGTGCGCGCCATCAAGCGGCAGTTCGGGGCCCAGAAGGTCGGGGCCATCGACGCCGATGACTATTACGACTTCCAGTTCACGCGGCCCACCGTGCGGCGCTCTGGCTCTGGCCGGCGCAGGATCCGCTGGCCTTCGACGCGGATCTCCACGGCTCAGCTCGACGGCTACCCCGTCAACCTCGTCTTCGTGCAGGGCACCGAGCCGTCTTATCGCTGGCGGGCCTTCACGGAGGACCTCATGGAGTTCGTCGAGGACCTCAACGTGGACTACCTCGTCGTCGTCGGGGCCCTGTTGGCGGACGTCCCGCACAGCCGGCCGATTCCGGTCACGGCAACGAGCGAGGAGGGTGACCTGCGCGAACGCCTCAACCTCGAGGCGTCCCAGTACGAGGGGCCCACGGGCATTGTGGGCGTCTTCGCGGACGCCGCAGACCACCAGGGCATCCCGACCGTCTCGCTCTGGGCCGCCGTGCCGCACTACGTCGCGCAGGCGCCGTCGCCCAAGGCCCAGCTCGCCCTCATGCACAGGATCGAGGAGCTCATCCAGATCCCGCTCGACACGAGCGATCTCGCCGAGGACGCTGAGGCCTGGGAGCGCGGCGTCAACGAGCTCGCGACCGAGGATCCCGAGATCGCGGCCTATATCCAGCAGCTCGAAGAGGCCAAGGACACCGCGGACCTCCCCGAGGCCACGGGCGAATCGATCGCGCGCGAATTCGAGCGCTACCTCAAGCGGCGCGGCAAGGACGGGGGCGCCTCGGCGAACTGATCGCCGACAGGCCTGCCCTAACGCCGCCTGTGGGGCCTCAGAGGCGGACGCCGAGGAGAGCGTCGAGCGCCGCGGTGACGAGGGCGCCGTCGGCCGGCTCGGAATCGCCGCCCGCGAGGGCATCGTCCGCCCACTTGTCGACGGCAGCGAGCGCGCGGGGCGCGTCGAGATCGTCGGCGAGGGCCTTGCGGATCTCGGCGAGAAGGAGCTCGCCAGATCCCCGCGGCGCCTGCGGGATCGCGTTCCGCCAATGGGCCAACCGTGCCTTCGAGGCATCGAAGAGCTCCGCAGTCCATTCCCAGTCGGAGCGGTAATGGTTGGCGAGGATCGCGAGCCGGACGGCCTGCGGCTCTTCCCCCGCGGCGCGGAGCCGCGAGACGAGCACGAGGTTTCCGAGCGACTTGCTCATCTTCTGACCGTCGAGCCCGACCATGCCCGTGTGGGCGAAATGATGCGCGAGCGGCACGTGGTGCAGCGACCACGCGTGTCCGGCGCCCATCTCGTGATGCGGGAACGCGAGGTCGGAGCCGCCGCCCTGCACCGTGAACGGGGCGGGGAGGAAGCGCTGGGCGATGACTGTGCACTCGATGTGCCAGCCCGGGCGCCCACGCCCCAGAGTTCCGCCGTCCCAATGCGGTTCGCCCAGCCGAGCCTCTCGCCACAGGATCGGATCGAGCGGGCTGTGCTTGCCGGGGCGATCAGGGTCGCCGCCGCGCTCGCCGAAGACCTCGATCATCTCGGCGACGGTGAGGTGGGAGACCTGGCCGAGCCGCCATGCCTCGGGCGAGTCGGCGCGTCGCGTCGCCTCCGTCACGTCGTAGTAGATGTCGCCGTCGGGCTCTCCCTCTGACCCTGCGAGCTGGTAGGCGAGGCCCTCGTCGAGGAGCCTCTCGACCTCTGGGACGATCCACGGAATCGACTCCACAGCGCCGATGTAGTGATCCGGGGGAAGCACGTTGAGCGCTTCCATATCGGTCTGGAAGAGCGCGATCTGCTCCTTCGCGAGGGTTCGCCAGTCGACACCGGTCGCATCCGCCCGCTCGAGGAGGGGGTCGTCGACGTCGGTTGTGTTCTGCACGTAGGCGACGACGCTGCCGGCGTCGCGCCAGACGCGATTGAGCAGGTCGAATGCGACGTACGTCGCGGCGTGTCCGAGGTGGGTCGCGTCGTAGGGGGTGATTCCACACACGTACATCGACTGCTCGGCGGCGGCAGGGATCTCGGCAAGCTCGCTGCGGGCGGAATCCCACAGCCGAATCGAACCGCCCTGACCGGGCAGGGAAGGAACGGGAGCCTGGAGCCAAGTCTTCACCCCACAAGCCTAGTGCCCGAGCGAACGAGCCCTGCAACGCGAAGCCGCGGCGGCAGCTCGCGGCCTAGCCCTCCTCTTCTCCGCCCTCATCGAGAAGATCGATGGGAAGGTCTTCGCCGTAGGCATCGTAGAGCGCGTTGGCATAGGCCTCGAAGGCGTCCGCTACCGCGAAATAGGCCGTCTCGACGGCGGGATCGTCATCTCCGCGGCGCGAGGCCGCAGCCACGAGGTGTTCCTCGAGGGCCGCCGTGAGCGAACTGAGGGCAACGCGCGGGTCGATGCTCATGGCCCCCACGGTAATCTGATTCTGGGGCACTGCCTAGACAGTCCCCACCGCCGAAGGCGGCGTTGGCACACATCAGGAAGCGAGGCCATGAAGGAACGGATCCTCAGCCCGAGTCCTGCCCGCGGGGCACTCAAGGGGCCGTACGAGTATCTCGTGCTGTCCGTCAATCCGGGAGAGTCCCTCGCCGAGGCGCGCCAACGCGTGCGAGAGCACTCCGAATACGGCAAGTGGGAACTCGAACGGAGCCGGCTCTATATGGGCGGCGTCCGCATGTATTGGCTCCGGAGGCGCGTCATGGTCGTCGAAAGGACCGCATAGCACCTCAGTCCTCGAGCGGCCCCAAGAGCGCGTTGGCAACGGTCGCATGAGCCGACTCGGGATCGGACGGGTGGTAGAGGCCAGCGAGCACGTCGCGGTATAGCCGCTGGAGCTCGTGGGAGCGGAAATACCCTCCCCCGCCGCCAACCCGCATCGCGGTGTCGACGACGGACCGTGCCGTCTCCGTCGCCCGGTGCTTGAGCCCGCTGAGCGCGGGGAACCACGCGGGTCCGCGATCGACACACGCATCGACGTCGTCGGCGACCCGCTCAAGCTGCGGAAGGACGCCGTCGAGCTCCATCGCCGCATCGGCGAGCTGCCAGCGGACGTCAGGATCCTTCGCATACGGCCGGCCGCCGTTCTTGAGCGACGTGCGCCGATGTGCCGCCTCGACGCCCAGCGCGAGGGCTCGCTCCGCGATCCCGGTGTATACGGCGGCCAGGAGCGTTTCGAAGACAGCGAAGATTCCGAAGACGAGCAGGTCCGGGTTCGGCCCGACGGGGAGCCGACGGACGATGCGATCGGGCGCCACGCGGACGCCGTCGAGGATCGTCGTGCACGACTGGCTCGCGCGCATGCCCAGGGTGTCCCAGTCGTCGAGATGCCGCCACCCCGGCGTGTCGCGGCGGATGAACCCGTAGACGAGGGCCGGCTCGGGGCCTGAGGTGTCCTTCCCGAAGGTCCCCATGCGGGTCCAGACCGGGGCGAGGCTCGTGAAGACCTTCGTCCCGGTGAGACGGTAGCCGCCCCCGGGCTCGGGATCGGCCGAAGTGACCGAATCGAAGAGGACTGAATCGTTGCCGGCCTCGGAGATCCCGAACGAGAAGACCTCGCCCGCGGCGGCGTCGCCGAGCACGAAGTCCAGTGCCGCATCGCCGCGGTCGCGGAAGACGCGTGCGACGCCGGTCCACACGAGGTGCATGTTGATCCCGAGCGCGGTGGCCGGTGCGGCGGCGGCGAGGCGGCGCTGGAGGCGGACGACGTCGGCCAGGCTGGCGCCCAGCCCACCCGCCTCCCTCGGGACGAACACCTTGAGATAGCCGGCTTCAACGAGTTCATCGAAGTCCTCGCGGAAGAACTCGTTGCGTTCGTCGTAGCCCGGGGCCCGTGAGCGAATGCGCTCGACAAGCTCGTCGGGCAGGACCGTTTCCGGATCGAGATTCACACGCATCCTCTCGTCGCACGCCTGTGCTAGGTGCTCGGGGCGCGGGGATCAGTACGTCGTCAGGAGGCGCCGCAGCACGCGGGCCCCGAACTGGAGCGATGCTGCGGGGACACGCTCATCGACGCCGTGGAACATGCCCGTGAAATCGAGCTCGGCGGGGAGCTGAAGCGGAGCGAATCCGTAGCCCGTGATGCCGAGCCGGCTGAGCGACTTGTTGTCCGTTCCACCGGACAGCGTGTAGGGAAGCACCTTCGCCCCCGGATCCTCTGCCTCGATCGCGCCGACCATCGCGTCCACGAGCGCCCCCTCGAAGGGCGTCTCCAGAGAGACGTCGTGATGGACGTACGCGAGGTCGACGCCGTCGCCCGCAAGTTCCTTGATCTTCTCGAGCACCTGCTCGTCCTGCCCGGGAAGGGTGCGGACATCGACCCGGGCCTCGGCATGCCCCGGAATCACGTTCTCCTTGTAGCCGGCTTTGAGGACGGTCGGGTTGGAGGTGTTCTGCAGGGTCGCGCCCACGAAGCGCGCGAGCGTGCCGAGCTCCTTGAGGAGGATCTCGGGATTGTCCTCGTCGAACGCGATGCCCGTGAGCTCGGTGACGCCGTCGAGGAAACGGCGAGTCGTGTCGGTGAGCTCAATCGGCCATTCGTGGTCTCCGATCCGCGAGACCGCGCGCGCGAGCCGCGTGACCGCATTGTCGGAGTTCGTCTGCGATCCGTGCCCCGCCCGGCCCGTCGCCGTGAGCTTGAGCCATGAGAGGCCCTTTTCCGCCGTCTGCAGCAGGTACGTGCGCTGCCCGCCGATCTCGGCGGAGAATCCGCCCACCTCACTGATCGCCTCCTTGGCGCCGTCGAAGAGTTCCGGGCGGTGGTCCACGGCCCAGCGGGCGCCGTACGTGCCGCCCGCCTCCTCGTCGGCGAACATCGCGATGACGAGGTCACGCCTCGGGCGCGTCCCGGTGCGCTGCAGCTCGCGGACGACCGAGAGGACCATCGCGTCCATGTCCTTCATGTCGACCGCACCGCGCCCCCAGATGAGCCCGTCCTTGAGTTCGGCGGCGAACGGGTCGACGCTCCAGTCCTGTTTTTGGGCCGGGACCACGTCGAGATGCCCGTGGACCACGAGGGCGCTGGCCGTGGGATCCGTTCCTTCGATGCGGGCGACGACGGACGCGCGCCCGGGCGCCGATTCGAAGATCTCCGACGCGAGGCCCACCTCCTCGAGGAGCCCTGCCGTGTATTCGGCCGCTGCCCGCTCCCCCGGGCCCGCGCCGTCGCCGAAGTTGCTCGTGTCGAAGCGGATGAGGTCCTGGCAGATCTGCACCACTTCGTCTTCCGCGCAGAGCACGCTCTCGGCAGGGCGATCGGACATGGGAGTTCCTCCTCGGCATCGACGGTTCGGTGAAGCCAGCCTAGTCCGCGGCGACCCTGGTGGCGGCTGGCTTGCACGATTTCTTCATGGGGCGCGGATCGTGTAGAGTTTTATTCGCTGTCCGGGAGGGAAACGCTTGATGCGAGGCCTCCCGCGACCACCTGCGCGGGTGGCGGAATGGCAGACGCGCTAGCTTGAGGTGCTAGTGCCCGTTTAGGGCGTGGGGGTTCAAGTCCCCCTCCGCGCACTCACTTGATGCCCCGGTCTTCGGACCGGGGCATCTGTCGTCTCAGCGGTACCTTCACCGTGCTCTTGCCCCGGGTTTCCAAGGCCCGAGGGGCCCCCGCGGTCGGGCGACAGCCCGGAACGACGACGACGCGCCGCGCCTCGCCGGGGTGTCATCCGACCACCGGGGATGGTGTAGAGTATCTACTCGTTGCCCCGATGGGAAAAGCAAAAGCGGACCCTCGGAGTCGCCTGCGCGGGTGGCGGAATGGCAGACGCGCTAGCTTGAGGTGCTAGTGCCCGTTTAGGGCGTGGGGGTTCAAGTCCCCCTCCGCGCACGAAAGCCACGACACCCCCCGGTCTTCGGACCGGGGGGTGTCGTGCTCTCCATTTAACCCAGGCACGCTACAAGCGCACGACGCGCCCCGCGAAGTGCCGCCTGCCCGAGGTCGCGTTCCAGCCGACGAAATCGGATCGCTCCCACGCGCCCGCAGCATCAGCCGAATCGGCGATGTTCAAGCACACCCGTGCCGGAAGGAACACGGGCGCTTCGAACGTCACCTCCCAGGCGAACGCGTCGCCTTTCTGCGGACCGACTTCGGCGAGGGCCCGCGACGCCGTGTACATGCCGTGGGCGATCGATCGCCGCATCCCCAGGGCACGCGCCGAGATCGAGCTCAGATGGATCGGATTGAAGTCCCCCGAGACGGCCGCGTACTCGCGTCCGGTCTCGGAGCCAAGCCGCCACAGTGCCGTCGGGAGCGGCGCGCGGAACTCCTCGCGCGGCCCCGCGGCACCAGGCTTGTCGAGCCCCGGCAGGAAGACGCCCTTGGCGAGGTACGTCGACACGCCGCGCCACGCGACGTCGTCGTTCCCGGCGTGCCGCACCTCCACGACGAGCCCCACCTGGGTTCCGGCGCGATGGCCAGCGAGGCCTTCGGCCCAGGCCGTGACCTCAAGCAGGTCGCGATACAACACAGGAGCCCGATACTCGACGCGGTTCCGCACGTGGATCATCCCGAGGAGAGGGAGGGGGAAGTCGTCTCGGGCCATGACGGACATGGCCGCGGGGAAGGCGAGTGCGTGGAGGTAGCCAGCGGGAGCGACGTCGAGCTTCGTCTCGCCAAGGAGTGCTTGGTACTCGGTCATCTTCGCGAGGTCCGGTCGGACGCCGGTCACGTGATGGCGGGCACGGGGAAGGGCAGTGCGCGCCGGTGCCTTCCTCACGAGCTTCTTTGCGGCCTCGCGCGCCGCCTCGACATAGAGCCTGGACAGGGAGGGCATGCCGGGCAGCTCGACGGTCTCGAGCCCCCGGGCGGTCGGCGCGCTCATTGTCCCGGCATGTACTGGCCGCACACGCGCAGCACGGCGCCGGAAATGCCCCCCGCAGCATCCGACGCGAGGAAGGCGATGGCCTCGGCGACGTCCTGCGGCTGCCCGCCTTGCTGCAGAGAGTTGAGGCGCCGCCCGACCTCCCGCATGACGAGGGGGACCTTGGCCGTCATCTCGGTCTCGATGAATCCGGGCGCGACGGCGTTGGCGGTGCCCCCGCGCGCGGCGAGCCGCGCCGCCGTCGACCTCACCATGCCGATGACTCCGGCCTTCGACGCCGCGTAGTTGGTCTGCCCGCGGTTGCCCGCGATGCCGCTCGTCGAGGAGACGGACACAATGCGAGCCCCTGCGCCGAATCGCTCGGACGCCAGAAGCGCCTCGTTGATGCGCAGCTGGGCCGCGATGTTGACCGCGATCACGGAGTTCCACTTGGCGTCGTCCATGTTTGCAAGGAGCTTGTCCCGGGTGATGCCCGCGTTGTGGACGACGATGTCGAGGCGGCCGTGGCGTCCGAGCGCGTGCTCGAGGAGGCGTTCGCCCGCGTCGGGCCGAGTGATGTCGAGCTGGAGCGCCGTGCCCCGAACGTCGTTGGCCACCTTCGCGAGGGCGTCGCCTGCGGCCGGGACATCGACGACAACGACCTTCGCGCCGTCGCGCGCCATCGTCCGGGCGATCGCGGCGCCGATCCCCCGAGCCGCGCCGGTGACCACCGCGACCTTTCCGTCGAGCGGTCGCTCGGGATCCACGGGCAGCTCTCCGTCCGCTGAGCCGACGGTGAGGAATTGGCCGTCCACAAACGCCGATCTGCCCGACAGGAGGAAGCGCAAGGCGCCGAGTACGCTCGGCGCGCCCGCGTCCACGCCGTCCGCGAGCAGGATGCCGTTGCCCGTCGAGCCGGCGCGCAGCTCCTTCGCGAGCGAACGCAGGGTGCCCTCGACGCCTTGCCGCGCCGCGGCGAGCGCAGGTTCGTCGGCGGACGACGCACGGCGGGACACTGTGATGACCCTGCCGCACCCGGCGAGCGAGCGAAGAGCCTTGCCCGCAGCGAGCACCGGCGCGCTCAGGTCCTCGGGCCGTTCGATCGCATCGAGGGCGAGGACGATCGCTTCGAGCTTCGCCCCGCCGGCACCGTCGGCGGCACCGTGAGTCGATTCGCCGTCGTCCGCCGCTCGCCGCACCTCGACGCCCCAGGCCTCAAGAGCGGTCCCGAGCGTCTCGGCCGCCGGGCCCGAGCCGATCACGAGCACCGGGCCGGGCAGCTGCTCGCCCTGGGCGTACCTGCGCAGCTCGACGGGCTGCGGGAGGCCCAGACGCTTGGCGAGGTCGCGGCCCCAGCCGTGGCCCACGAACGCCGTGTACTTGTCCGTCATGCCGTCTCCCCCGTCTTCCTCAGCGGGCCTCGAGCACGGCCGCGACGCCGAGGCCGCCTGCCGCGCACACCGAGATGAGCCCGCGCGCGGGACGACCGCTCACCTCGCCGCGCTCGTGCAGCTGCTTCGCGAGCGAGGCCACGATGCGCCCGCCCGTCGCGGCGAACGGATGGCCGGCGGCCAGCGAGGAGCCATTGACGTTGAGCTTGGCCCGGTCCACCTTGCCGAGCGCACCGTCGAGGCCGAGGCGTTCGCGGCAGAAGTCCTCGTCCTCCCATGCGGCGAGATGCGAGAGGACCGTTCCGGCAAACGCCTCATGGAACTCGAAGTAGTCGAAGTCCTCGAACGCGAGCCCAAGCCTGCCGAGAAGACGCGCGACGGCGAAGACGGGCGCCATCAGGAGACCGTCTTTGCCATGGACGAAGTCCACGGCGGCGGCCTCGCCGTCGACGACGTCGGCGAGAATCGGCAGGCCGCGGGACGAGGCCCAGTCCTCCGAGGCGAGAAGCACCGTCGAGGCGCCGTCGGTGAGCGGCGTCGAGTTGCCTGCGGTCATCGTCGCGCGGTCGCCAAGCTGGCGCCCGAAGACAGTCTTGAGCGAGGCGAGCTTCTCGAGGGACGTATCGGCGCGGAGATTGCCGTCCCGCACGAGGCCACGGTACGGGGTCAGCAGATCGTCGAAGAACCCGCGATCGAAGGCCTCCGCGAGATTGCGATGGCTTACGAGCGCAAGCTCGTCCTGGGCCTCGCGCGTGATCTTCCACTGGGCGGTCGTCAGGGCCTGGTGCTCGCCCATCGAGAGCCCCGTGCGGGGCTCGTTCGTGCCCGGCGCAACGGGGGCCACGTCCTTGGGCCTGATCTTCGAGACGGCCTTGAGCTTCTGCTGGAGGGTCTTGGCGCGGTGGAGTTCAAGCACGGCGTGGCGCAGCCCCTCGCTCACAACGATTGGCGCGTCCGACGCGCTGTCGACGCCGCCTGCGATGGCCGATTCGATGCGGCCCAGCTTGATCTTGTCCGAGAGGCCGAGCACCGTCTCGAGACCCGTCGCGCACGCCTGCTGGACGTCGTAGGCGGGGGTCTCGGGAGAGAGCGTCGAGCCGAGCACGGCCTCCCGCGTGAGGTTGAAATCCCGCGAGTGCTTGAGCACTGCGCCCGCCGCGACCTCGCCGATGCGCTCGTCCTGCAGTCCGTACCGCGCGACGAGCCCATCGAGGGCCGCCGTGAGCATGTCGAGGTTCGAGCTCATCGCGTAGGCGCCGTTGGCGCGGGCGAACGGGATCCGGTTGCCGCCGACGACGACGGCCTTGCGCAAGGTGGACATCTTGCCTCCGTGGGGTGTGGGTCATCTGGGTGGGGAACGAACTGCCCCTGTGAGCTGAGTTACTGATACCAAGCGTACCTGATACGCTGGGTATCGTGAATCTCCCCCAAAATGCCGAGCAGCAAGGCATCGACGGCCGCAGCGCGCGGTGGGCCGCCCACCGTGAGGAACGGCGACACGAGCTCATCCGTTCGGCGCGCCGTGCCGTGCACCGACTCGGTCCCGAAGTGCCGATGGAGGAGATCGCCACGGCCGCCGGAACGTCAAAGTCGGTCTTCTACCGCTACTTCGGGGACAAGGCCGGGCTGCAGGCGGCCATGGGCGAGATGGTGCTCGCGCAGATGCAGTCCCGGATCGCCGATGCCGCTCGTGCGGCGCAGACGCCGCACGAGGGGCTGCGGGCGATGGTGTCCGCCTACCTCGGCATGGCGGCGAGCTCGCCCAATGTCTATGAGTTCGTCACGCGCGTCCCGTCCGGCGAGCCAGCCGACGCGCAAGCCGGCGCGGCGCTCGGGAACTTCTTCGACGCCGTCGGCCGCATGATCGAGGAGCCCATGCAGCGGCTCCTCGCACCGGGCCGCCACGCGACGATCGCCTTCTGGCCCGCTGCGGCCATCGGACTCGTGCGCGCGGCCGGCGAGCGCTGGCTCGAAACCCCCGAAACCTCTCGCAAGCCCACCCTCGACTCGATGGCCACGATGATCGCTGACTGGCTGTTTGCCGGCATCTCGGCCGAGGCGGACCCGATCCCCACCAAGGAGCAGCCATGACTGAAGTCGCTTCCGAGACCGTCGCCACGGCGGGCGAGCCCGCGGACGAGCCCTTTGCCGTCGAACCGGCGGCCGGCGAGCGCGTCGACGTCGCGTCCCTCGCCGAACAGCTCCTCGGGGGCTGGGCCGAAACGCGGCGCGTGGCGCGCGAGCTCGCGGGGCGTCCCGAGCTCCACAAGCTCGAAGGCCTCACGTACCGTGAGCACCGCCAGCGGGTTTTCGGCCAGCTCAAGTACCTCGTGGACCACAAGGCCGTGCATCGGGCCTTCCCCCGCGAGCTCGGCGGGAACGAGGACCACGGAGGTAACATCGCCGGATTCGAGGAACTGGTCACGGCGGACCCCTCGCTCCAGATCAAGGCGGGCGTGCAGTGGGGTCTCTTCGGCGCGGCGGTCCTGCACCTCGGCACGGAGACCCACCACGAGAAGTGGCTTCCCGGAATCATGTCGCTCGAGGTGCCGGGCTGCTTCGCGATGACGGAGATCGGACACGGCTCGGATGTCGCGAGCATCGCGACGACGGCTACGTACGACCCCGAAACCGAGGAATTCGTCATCCACACGCCGTTCAAGGCTGCCTGGAAGGAATTCATCGGGAACGCGGCCAACGACGGCCTCGCGGCCGTCGTGTTCGCCCAGCTCGTCACGAAGAACGTCAACCACGGCGTCCATGCGTTCTACGTCCCGCTGCGCGATCCCGACACGAAGGATTTCCTTCCCGGGGTGGGCGGCCAGGACGACGGCGTCAAGGGCGGCCTCAACGGTATCGACAACGGGCGCCTCCACTTCGACCGGGTCCGCGTTCCGCGGGCCAACCTCCTGAACCGGTACGGTGCCGTGGCCCCCGACGGCACCTACTCCTCCCCCATCTCGAGCCCCGGGCGGCGCTTCTTCACGATGCTCGGAACCCTCGTCCAGGGGCGCGTCTCGCTCGACGGCGCCGCGACGGCGGCCTCGAAGCTCGCCCTCACGGCGGCGATCCGGTACGCGGCGGAGCGCCGGCAGTTCAACGCGTCCTCGGACACGGCGGAAGAGGTGCTTCTCGACTACCAGCGGCACCAGCGCCGGCTGCTGCCGCGGCTCGCCTCCGCCTATGCGATGAGCTTCGCCCACGAGCAGCTCTTGAAGAAGTTCGACGACGTGTTCTCGGGGATTGCAGATTCCGACGAGGACCGTCAAGAGCTCGAGACCCTCGCGGCGGCCCTCAAGCCGCTCGCGACGTGGAACGCCCTCGACATCCTCCAGGAGTGCCGCGAAGCCTGCGGCGGCGCGGGCTTCATCATGGAGAACCGCTTTGCCTCGCTTCGCGCAGACCTCGACATCTACGTGACCTTTGAGGGCGACAACAATGTTCTCCTCCAGCTCGTCGCCAAGCGCCTCCTCAATGACTACGCGAAGGAATTCAGGAGCCTGGGCGTCGGAGCACTTGCGAAGTTCGCCCTCGGCCAGGCGGCCGGTGTGGCGTACAAGACCGGGCTCGGCGCCGTCGCCCAGTTCGTTCGGGACAGCGGCCGCGCCGAGCGCGCCGCCCTGGCCCTCCGGGACGAAGACACCCAGCGGCTGCTCCTTGCCGACCGGGTGCAGACGATGGTCGCCCAGGTTGCGCAGGCGCTGCATGGGGCCAACAGGCTTCCGCAGGCCGAAGCGGCCGCCCGGTTCAACCAGCACCAGAACGAGCTCATCGAGGCGGCACGTGCTCATGCCGAGCTCCTCCAGTGGGAGGCGTTCACGGAGGCGCTCGACGAGGTCGGCGACCCGGGCACGAAGAAGATCCTGACGTGGCTGCGGGACCTCTTCGGCCTCTCCCTCATCGAGAAGCACCTCGCGTGGTACCTCATGAACGGGCGCCTGAGCATGCAGCGCGGGCGCACCGTCGGCGGGTACATCAACCGGCTCCTCGCGCGGCTCCGTCCCCACGCGCTCGATCTCGTCGACGCGTTCGGCTACGGCCCCGAGCATGTGCGCGCGCCGATCGCCGCAGGCGGCGAGGCCGAGCGCCAGGCCGAGGCCGCAGAGCATTACGCGGCGCTGCGCGCATCGGGTCAGGCACCCCGGCTCGAGAAGCACGCGAAGTCCGCCACGGCCGACGCCTGAGCGTTCGCTCAGGGCCGTGTTCGCGCGCCTTCCACGGTCGCCGCAGCCGGGTCTAGCCTGAGGGCAGGACCCGGCCACCGGGACCGGGCAGACTTGCGAGGAGGATGCCATGGGTGGCGAAGGATGGGCGCGCAGGGGGCCGTGGGACATGCCAGTGCCGCCGCCGTTCCGCCGCTTCGGATTCCCGGAGCACGTCCGCCGATTCATGGAGGGCGACTGGGACACCGGGTGGTTGCGGGTCGAGGAGTTCCGCGAAGGCGAGACGTACGTTGTCCGGGCCGAGATCCCCGGGATCGATCCAGAGCGGGACATCGAGGTCACGGTTCGCGACGGCGAGCTGAACATCCGAGCCGAGCGCCAGGAGGACAGCGAGAACGCCGCCAAGGAGGGCTATCGCTCGGAGTTCCGCTACGGTTCGTTCTCCCGCACGGTCCAGCTTCCGCGAAACACGAGGCAGGAGGACATCAAGGCCAGCTATCAGGACGGCGTTCTTGAAGTCCGCATCCCCGCGGCGCCCGAAGGCGGACCCGGGCCAACCAGGATCAACGTGAGCCGAGACTGACCCTGGCGACCGACGACGACGGCGGGCGGCCCGCGGTGAGCGCCCGCCGTCGTCGTTCGCTGGGCCTTGCGGCTAGGCGAGGACCGAGCTGTAGACCTCGAGCGTCGCCTTGCCGATGCTGTCCCATGAGAAGCTCTGCTCGGCCCTGGCACGGCCGGCCTTGCCCATCGCCCGCGCCCTCGCGGGATCCGAGACGACCTCGGTCAGGGCAGCCGCGAAATCGCCCACGAACTTCTCCGGGTCGAGAGGGGTGCCCGTCCCGTCTGTGACCTGCTCGATGGGGACGAGGAGGCCCGTGGTCCCGTGGTCGACGACCTCGGGAATGCCCCCGGTCGCCGTCGCGACGACGGCCGCGCCGCACGCCATCGCCTCGAGATTCACGATGCCGAGCGGCTCGTAGATGCTCGGGCATGCGAAGGCGGTCGCATGGCTCAGGACCTGGATGAGCTCCGCACGCGGGAGCATCCGCTCGATGAGGACGACGCCCTCGCGCTCGGCCTTGAGTCCGTCGATGAGGGCCGCGGTCTCCTTGGCCAGCTCGGGCGTGTCCGCCGCGCCCAGGCACAGGACGAGCTGGACGTCCGACGGGAGCTTGGCCGCCGCGCGGAGGAGATACGGCACGCCCTTCTGACGCGTGTTGCGGCCGACGAACACGACCGACGGCTTGTCGGGATCGATGCCGAGGGCGCGCACGTGGTCGGTGCCCTCGTCGCGGCCCCACAGGGAGACGTCGATGCCGTTGTGGACCACGCGGACCTTCGCGGGGTCGACCTCGGGGTAACAGCGCAGGATGTCGTCGCGCATGCCGTGGGACACCGCGATGATGGCCGAAGCAGCCTCATAGGCCGTCTTCTCGACCCACGAGGAGAGCCGGTAGCCGCCGCCCAGCTGCTCGGCCTTCCACGGCCGAAGCGGCTCGAGGCTGTGCGCGCTCAGCACATGGGGAATGCCGTAGAGGATCGACGCGATGTGCCCGGCAAAGTTCGCGTACCACGTGTGCGAATGGACCACGTCCGCGCCCGAGACCTCCGGGATGATGTCGACGTCGATCCCGAGGGTCTGGAGCGCTGCGTTAGCGCCGGCGAGCTGGGGCGGAACCTGATGGGACGTGATCGTCGCGCCGTCGACGGTCGCTTCGCGGGGCGCACCGAAGGCATGGACCCTGAGATCGACCTCGCGGGCAAGGACCCTGCTGAGCTCAGCGACATGCACCCCCGCGCCACCATAGATCTCCGGGGGAAATTCTTTGGTCACAATGTCAATTCGCACGGGACCAACGTAGTCGGTGACGGGTTGGTGATCTAGTGTGAACCCCGTGGCAATCCTCCGATGACGGAGGGTGCCGTCCAGTCCGGAACAACGGAAGACGGGGGTTGCGCAATGGCGCCCAAACGAGTGTTAGCAATCGTCTTGGCCGGCGGGGAGGGGAAGCGGCTCATGCCGCTTACCGCGGACCGCGCCAAACCGGCCGTGCCGTTCGCGGGCTCGTATCGACTCATCGACTTCGCGCTCTCGAACCTCGTGAATTCCGGGTATCGGCACATCGTCGTCCTCACGCAGTACAAATCCCACAGCCTCGACCGCCACATTTCCGAAACGTGGCGGCTTTCGACGCTTCTGCAGAACTATGTCGCATCGGTTCCGGCCCAGCAGCGCGTCGGCAAGAGCTGGTTCCTCGGCAGCGCCAATGCGATCTACCAGTCCCTCAACCTCATCCAGGACGACCAGCCGGACATCGTCGTCGTCGTCGGCGCGGACCACGTCTACCGGATGGACTTCGACCAGATGGTCCAGGCGCACATCGCCTCCGGAGCCAAGGCGACCGTTGCCGCCGTGCGGCAGCCGCTCAGCATGGCGAACCAGTTCGGCGTGATCGAGACGGACGCGGTCGACCCCGGCAAGATCGCCGCCTTCGTCGAGAAGCCGCCGACGACGCCGGGCCTCCCCGACGCCCCCGACCAGTTCCTCGCCTCGATGGGCAACTACGTCTTCGACTCCGATGCCCTCGTCGAGGCGCTCAAGCGCGACGCCGAGCGGCTCGACACGAAGCACGACATGGGCGGGGACATCGTGCCCTACTTCGTCGAGCGCGGCGAGGCAGGGGTCTACGACTTCACGCAGAACGAGATCCTGGGCTCGACCGAACGGGACCGGACGTACTGGCGCGATGTGGGCACGATCGACTCCTTCTACGACGCCCACATGGACCTCATCTCGCCGCTTCCTGTCTTCAACCTCTACAACTCGAAGTGGCCGATCTACACCCGACAGAGCGTCTCCCCGCCCGCGAAGTTCGTGCGCGGCGTGGGCGGCCGGGTTGGCTCGGCGCTCGATTCGATCGTCTCGAGCGGCGTGGTGGTGACCGGCGGTTCGGTCGAGGGATCGGTGCTGTCGCACGATGTGCGCGTCAACGCGGGCGCGCGCATCCTCGATTCGGTCCTCATGGATGGCTGCCTCATCGGCGAAGGAGCGGTCATCAATCGGGCGATCCTCGACAAGAATGTCGTGGTTCCTGCGGGTGCCACGGTCGGCCTCGACGCGAAGCTCGACAAGGCGCGCGGCTTCCAGGTCACCGATTCCGGCATCACGGTCCTCGCCAAGGGCCAGCACGTGCCCGAGCCGGAGGACGACGAACGCAAGCTCGCGGCTGCCTGGGCTTCCAAGCACCCGGCCGACTTCGAAGACCACGCCCTCGCGGCGGCGGCCGACGGCGCGCGGGCCAGCGCAGCGGCCGCCGATCCTGACGCAGACGAGGAAGAGGAGCAGTCGTCCGTGGAGGACGCAGCGGAGGTCCAGCCTCGGTAGACTAGGAGGCCATGAGCTCCACCGATTCCGCGTCCTCCGAGGATCTGACCCCGGAGGAAGTCCAAGCTTGCCTCAAAGTGCTCGGGAAGATCCATGAGTACGACGAGGAGCACCCCGACTTCGTCGCCGTGCGGCGCGCCACGGGCAAGATGTTCAAGGCACACCGGCGCTTCACGCGAACCCAGAAGCGGGATGCCATCGCCGAGGCAGACCGCGCCGTCATCGCGCAGACCGCAACGGCGGCCCCGGATCGGATTGACGACGAAACCAAGGGCAACAAGCTCAAGCCCTCGGCGACCGGAGAGGTCGCCGGGCACCTCCTCAAGCCACGTGCGTGCTATATCTGCAAGCAGCCGTACACGCAGGTGGACGCCTTCTACCACCAGCTGTGCCCTGAGTGCGCCGCGTTCAGCCACGCGAAGCGCGACGCGCGCACGGATCTGACCGGTCGGCGCGCCCTCCTCACGGGAGGGCGCGCCAAGATCGGGATGTACATCGCGCTCCGGCTCCTCCGCGACGGCGCCCATACGACGATCACGACTCGCTTCCCGAAGGACGCGGCTCGGCGGTTCGCCGCAATGGAGGACAGCGGCGAGTGGATGCACCGCCTGCGGATCGTGGGCATCGACCTGCGCGATCCCTCGCAGGTGATCTCACTCGCCGACTCGGTCGACGCCGAAGGCCCGCTCGACATCATCATCAACAACGCCGCGCAGACCGTGCGCCGCTCCCCCACCGCGTACCGCCCGCTCGTCGACGCGGAAGACGAGCCACTCCCAGCCGCACTGCTTGCGTCCAACGGCGGTCCGGAGCTGCTCACGTTCGGCCACGCCCACGACCGCCACCCGCTCTCGATCGCCGGGAGCGTCACCGGGCACCCCGTGCTCGCGCCCGATGCCGTCACGGCCCTCGCGCTCTCGACGGGCTCCGCCTCGCTTGAGCGCATCGAGGCCGGCACGGCAATCGACGCGGGCGGCCTCGTGCCTGACCTCGCGACCATCAACTCATGGACTCAGGTGGTGGACCAAGTCGATCCCCTCGAGCTGCTCGAAGTCCAGCTCTGCAATGTCACGGCGCCCTTCCTCCTGATCAGCCGGCTGCGCGACGCCATGAGGCGTTCGACGGCGCGCCGCAAGTATGTTGTGAACGTCTCCGCCATGGAGGGCCAATTCGGGCGCAAATACAAAGGCCCCGGGCATCCGCACACGAACATGGCGAAAGCGTCGCTCAACATGCTCACCCGGACGAGCGCGGGCGAGATGTTCACGAGCGACCAGATCCTCATGACGGCCGTCGACACGGGCTGGATCACCGACGAACGCCCGCACTACACCAAGGTCCGGCTCGCAGACGAGGGCTTCCACGCTCCGCTCGATCTCGTGGACGGTGCCGCCCGCGTCTACGATCCGATCGTCATGGGCGAGGCAGGGACCGACCTCTACGGGGTCTTCCTCAAGGACTACAAGCCCTCGCCCTGGTGATCGTCTCCGCGTCCGGCGCCCCCGGCGCTCCTACGATGGTCGGGTGACGACAACTCCCGACCACGAAGCCGCGGGGCGCCGCTCGCACGCCAAGGGCGAGGCGCGGCGCCGCCAGATCCTCGAGAGCGCGATCGAGCTCTTCGCCGAGCGGGGAGTGGACGCCGCGTCCCTGCGCACGATCGGTGAGGCGATCGGCGTTTCCCACACGGCCCTGCGCCATTACTTCGCCTCGCGGGACGACCTCCTGATCGAGGTCTACCGTGCCCACGAGGCCAGCACCTCGGAGAGCCTCGCAGACGTGGATGGCGATCCCGTCCTGGCCATGGCCGAGACGGCGGAGCGGAATCGCTCGATCCCCGGCCTCGTGCAGCTCTACACGACGCTCACGACGGACGCCCTCCAAGAGCAGCATCCCCAGACGCAGGACTTCGTGCGCGGGCGATTCCGGGCGCTGCGCAGCAGCATCGCGGCCAAGATCGCGGCGGCCCAAGAGGCAGGCGAATTGGCCGCAGACTTCCCGCCCGAGGACGTCGCGGCCCTCATCATCGCGGCGTCCGATGGCCTCCAAGTCCAGTGGCTGCTCGACCCCGAGGCTATCGACGTGGGCCGCATCCTGTCCCTTCTCGGACGGCTCATGCCCGAGCGCCCGTAGGGCAAGGCTCCTTTCGGCTCCGGGCTCTTGCGCTTCACTGCGGAGCTCCAGCTACCATCGATGCAGAAACTTTCCAGTGGAAAGTTTAAGACCCCTGCCAGGAGTTCCCCCATGACCCAAACCTCGACTGCCCTCGACCGGGCCGCACTCGCGCGATGGCGGAACGCGATCATCGCCGCCTTCGGGCTGGGCGGCATCTCGATCTCGGCGTGGGGACCCCGCCTGCCCGCCGTCACCTCGGAGCTCGGTGTCAACACCGGGACAATCGGCCTGCTCCTCGCGTGCGTCACGGTCGGATCGATCGCCGGGCTCCTCGCCGCGACCCCGCTCCTCCACTGGCTCGGGAGCCGGCGGAGCGTCACGGGCGCACTCCTGGTCGTCGCCGCAGGGATCGCGCTCATGGGAGGCACGCTCGCCACGGGACTCCTGCCCCTCGTGGCTGGGGCCTTCGCGCTCACCGGCTTCGGCATCGGTTCCCTCGACGTGCTCATCAACGTCGAAGGCTCCGCGGTCGAACGCACGGCCGGGCGCACACTCATGCCGCTCATGCACGCGGCCTGGTCGGTGGGCGCCGCCGTCGGCTCCGGCATCGGAGCGGTCTGCGCCGCGGCAGGCGTCGCGCCGTCGGTACAGTTCATCGGCGAGGCTGGCGCGATCGCCATCGTCGCCCTGGCCGCCTCCGCCTCGATCCCGTCGGGCACGCGCGAAGAAGACCACGGCCCGGCCATGAGCCGCGCCGATCACCTCAGGCACTGGCTACGGGCCTGGACCGACTGGAGACTCCTGCTCATCGGCGTCGTCATGCTCGGCGTCGAACTCGGCGAGGGCTCCGCGAACAACTGGCTCACCCTCTCGGCGCAGAACGACCACGGCGATACCGCCGCCGGCGCCGCCCTCTTCTTCACGGTCTTCGCGACGGGAGAGGCACTCGCCCGCATCTTCGGCGGGCCCGTCGTCGACAGGCTGGGCCGGGTGCGGACCATCCGGGTGACGACCGCGCTCGGCATCCTCGGGCTCGCGCTGTTCATTCTCGGCGGTTCCGCCTGGCTCACGCTTCCCGGCGTCGTGCTCTGGGCGGTCGGCGTGTCGATGGGCTTTCCGCTGGGCATGTCGGCCGCGGCGGAGAGCGGGCCGAACCCCGCAGCACGCGTGAGCGTCGTCGCGTCGATCGGCTATCTCGCCAACCTCGCGGGACCCCCGGCGATCGGCCTTCTGGCCGAATCCACCGGACTCCTCGGCGCGTTCTGGCTCATCGTCGCGCTCATGGCCGCGGCCCTCGTCTCAGCAGGCTCCCTCGGCGCCCGGCGGTAGGCGAGGGCCCCGCCGTCGGCCACCCTTCGGCCGGCCGCGGCGGGGCCGCACGGAACCTCTCACGCGAGGCGCGTGATCTCCACGGAGACGTCGAGGTGCGAGCCGCCGCCGCCAGACAGAATGCCCTTGAGCGGGGGAACGTCTCGATAGTCGCGCCCGCGGGCGACGGTGACGTGGAAGTCCCCGGCAGGCGTGTGGTTGGTCGGGTCCCAGCTTCTCCACTGGCCGTCCCACCACTCCAGCCACGCGTGCGACTGGCCGGCGACGACCTCGCCGATATCCGCCGTCGACCGGGGGTGAAGGTACCCGGAGATGTACCGCGCGGGGATGCCAAGGCTCCTCAGCGAGCCGATCGCGAGGTGCGCGAGGTCCTGGCACACCCCCTGGCGCTGGTTCCAGGCCTGTTGGGCGTCGGTAGTGACTCCTGTGGCGCCCGGCATGTAGCTCATCTCGCCCCGCAGCCAGTCAAAGACAGCGTGGGCGGCCGCGTTCGGGTCGAGTCCACCCGCGATGCCCGGCAGGAACCCTAGCACCTCGCTGCCCGGGCCCGAGAGGCGTGACTGCGGCAGCCAGTCGCTGAACTGGTTCTCGACTTCGGGGGTCCGCAGCCGTTCCCACGGGACCACGTCGCCCTCGGACGGCGCGCGCTCGACGCGGTGCACCTCGACCGTCGTGTTCGACGTGACTTCGAGATACTCGTGAGGAATCTGCATGTCGAATGCCGTGACCCGCGTGCCCCAGTAATCCTTGTACGAGCTCACCGCGGCCTGCGACGGCAGCACGCGGACCTGCGATTCGAGCACGACCTGCTGGGGCTCCGTGAGCGGCGTCATGCGCGCCTCGTTGTAGCTCAGCGTGACGCGCTTGTTGTAGCGGTAGGCCGTCCGATGGACGATCCGCAGCCGGGTCATGACACCTCTCCCACCCAGGCCTGCTCATCGGCCCGATTGAAATACTTGCGCGAAATCGCGTCCGATGCCTGCGCGACGGCGCGCTGGACGCGTTCCATGTGCTCGGGAAGCTCGACCATGAGGTCATCCGTGCGGTGGAACTCGAGGAACGTGCGCGCCTGCCCGACGACCCGCCGCGCGTCGTTGATGAAGCCGACGCGCTGATCCGACGGGTCGAGCTTCTCGAGGGCATCGTCCGCGTCGCGCAGCGCGTACACGATCGAGCGCGGGAACAGCCGGTCCATGAGCAGGAATTCGGCGGCGTGCCGGTCATCGAACGTCGCGCGACGAGTGCGGAGGAACGCCTCGTACGCGCCCGCGCAGCGGAGCATGTTGACCCACGACATGCCAGCCGTGTGCACTTCCCGCGTCGAGAGCATGCGCGCCGTCATGTCCGCACGCTCGAGCGAGCGGCCCAGTACCAGAAACAGCCAGCTGTCATCGTGGCTCATCGTCGTGTCGGCGAGCCCGCCGACCATCGCGGTCCGTTCGAGCACCCAGTGGCAGAATCGGTACGTTCCGACAACGTCCTTGCGGTGCTGGCTCAGACCGTAATAGGTCGTGTTGAGGGACTCCCACAGGCTCGACGAGACAGTCTCGCGGGCCCGGCGGGCGTTTTCGCGGGCCGCGCCGAGGGAGCCCGCGATCGACGTCGCATGGGTGCGGTCGTAGGCGAGCGCGTGCAGGAGCTCGGGCAGGCCGAAGTCGTCGCGCCCAGGGTGCGAGCCCATCACTGCAAGGAGCTCTTGCGCGACACTCCGCTGGTCTTCCGGCGGCAGGTGGTTGAGCCGCTCCAGATGGACGTCGAGGATGCGGGCGGTGCCGTCCGCTCGTTCGACATAGCGCCCAATCCAGAACAGGGATTCAGCGATGCGGCTGAGCATGGAACCCTCCTCGGGCTTTCAGAATCGTCGGGGTGGGGCGGACGGAGGCCGCCCGGGCAGGGGCAAGGGAAGCGGGATAGGCATCCCGCCGGGGCGCGGTACTCACTGCTGCTGTTCCGCCTCGCGGTCCCGCCAGCTGCTTTCGACGGGCCACACGCTCGTCCTCTCGCGAATGCTGATCGAATGGCGGGGCTGCGCCTCGACCGGGACGTTCCGGGACTCGGCGAGCACCCACGTATCCTTCGAGCCGCCGCCCTGGCTCGAGTTCACGATGAGGCTGCCTTCCTTGAGCGCAACCCGGGTGAGACCGCCGGGGAGGACCCACACGTCCTCGCCGTCGTTGAGCGCGAACGGGCGCAGATCGACGTGGCGCGGGCCGAACCTGTTTCCGCTCAGCGTCGGGACCGTGCTGAGCTGCAGTACGGGCTGGGCGATCCATCCGCGCGGATCGGCCAAGAGCTGCCGCCGCAGGACGTCGAGCTCGTCCCGCGTGGCATCGGGCCCGATCACGAGCCCCTTGCCGCCCGAGCCGTCGACTGGCTTCACGACGAGCTCATCGAGGCGGTCCAGCACCTCCTCGCGCGCCGCGTCCTCCTCGAGCCGGAACGTGTCGACGTTCGAGATGATCGGCTCCTCGCCGAGGTAGTACCGGATGAGGTCAGGGACGTATGAATAAACGAGCTTGTCGTCGGCTACGCCGTTCCCGAGCGCGTTCGCGATCGTGACGCCCCCTGCGCGGGCCGCGTTGACGAGGCCAGGGCATCCGAGCATCGAATCCGAGCGGAACTGAAGCGGGTCGAGGAAGTCGTCATCGAGTCGCTTGTAGATGACGTCGACGCGCTGCTCGCCGGCCGTCGTCCGCATATACACACGGTTGCCGCGGCAGATGAGGTCGCGGCCCTCGACGAGCTCGACACCCATGAGGCCCGCCAAGAGCGTGTGCTCGAAGTAGGCGGAATTGAACACGCCCGGGGTGAGGACGACGACGGTCGGATCGTCGACGCCGGCGGGGGCCGTCTTGCGGAGCGCGGAGAGCAGGCGCCGCGGGTATTCCTCGACCGGCCTGATGGGCTGCTCGCTGAAGGCCTCCGGCAAGCCCTTGGCCATGGCCCTCCGGTTCTCGAGCACGTAGCTCACCCCGGACGGGACGCGCACGTTGTCCTCGAGCACACGGAACGTCCCCGCGCCGTCGCGCACGATGTCGATGCCCGAGATGTGCACGCGCACGCCCCCGGCCGGCTCGAATCCATGGACTTGGCGGTGGAAATGCTTGCTCGACGTGATGATCCGGCGGGGCACCACGCCGTCGGCTGCGACCGACATCTTGCTGTAGACGTCGTTGAGGAACGCCTCGAGCGCCTTGACCCGCTGGGCGACGCCGCGCTCGAGGACATTCCATTCGGACGCGGAAATGACGCGCGGGACGATGTCGAGGGGAAACGGCCGTTCCTCCCCCGCGTAGTCGAACGTGACGCCCCGATCGAGGAAGGTGCGGGCCATCGAATCGGCGCGAGAACTCACGTCGGCAAGGTCGAGGCTGGCCAGGGCTCCCGCCAGCTGGCGGTATGTGGGCCGAGCGATTTGGTCCGGAGCAAACATCTCGTCGTAGGCCCCAGTGCGGGCCGCGGCGACGGCGTAGTCCTCGAAGAGATCCGACATGGACAAAGCTTTACACCAAACGTCGACTCGCGCATGTCAGTTCGGTTTCTGACGTGTTTCCTACGCGCCGGGCAGTTCTGTCGGTGCCGCGTGGTTGAATGACCGCGTGCCTAGGGACAAGTCGACCGAGAACCTGAGCCGCCACGACGCGGCACGCCGGGCCGAGCTCATCGACGTGGAATCGTGTCACGTCACGCTCGATCTGAGCGGAGCGCCCGACGCCGAGCAGCAGGTGTTCCCGACGGCGAGCATCATCGAATTCCGGGCGCGGCCGGGCGCGGAGACCTTCCTCGATTTCGTGGGCGACGACGTCACGAGCGTCGTCCTGAACGGCACACCGATGGATCCCGCTGAGCTGTACGACGGCGCGCGCCTCCAGATCCGCGGCCTCGCCGAGCACAATCTCCTCGAGATCAGCGGGCACGCGCGGTTCAGCCGCACAGGCGAGGGCCTGCATCGCTTCGTAGACCCGGCGGACGGCCAAACCTACCTCTACACGCAATGCGAGCCGGCGGACGCGCGACGCTACTTCGCACATTTCGATCAGCCCGACCTCAAGGCGCGGTTCTCCTTCACGGTCCTGGCGCCCGACGACTGGCTCGTGAGCGCCAACGGAGGGCTCGCCGCGCAGTCGACGCCACCCGGCGCGGAGGCAGGCCCCGCCGTCATCCGCTGGGACTTCGCCCCGACGCCGCCCATGCCGAGCTACCTCGCCGCAGTCATCGCGGGGCCATACCACGTGGTAGAAGACCTCTGGACGGGCACGGACTATGACGGCACGGCCCACACCATTCCCCTCGCGGCCTTCTGCCGCGCGTCGCTAGCTGAGTTCTTCGACGCCGACCGGATCTTCGGGCTCACGAAGCGCGGCCTCGACTTCTACCATTCGGTCTTCACGCCCGCGTATCCGTGGGGAAAGTACGAGCAGGCGTTCGTGCCCGAGTACAACCTCGGCGCGATGGAGAATCCCGGCCTCGTCACGTTCACGGAGCAGTACGTCTTCGCGTCGCGGGCCGCGGACTCGCAATACGAGTCCAGGGCCAACACGCTCCTGCACGAGATGGCCCACATGTGGTTCGGCGACCTCGTCACGATGCGCTGGTGGGACGATCTGTGGCTGAAAGAGTCCTTCGCAGAGTTCATGGGGACGCTTGCCGTGGACCGGGCAACGGACTGGCACACCTCGTGGGTGAATTTCGCGAACCGCCGCAAGGGCTGGGCCTACCTGCAGGATCAGCTCCCCACGACCCACCCCATCGTGGCCGACGTTCCCGACCTCGAGGCGGCGGAGCAGAACTTCGACGGCATCACGTACGCGAAGGGCGCGTCGGTGCTCAAACAGCTCGTGGCATTCGTCGGGGAGGAGTCCTTCTTCGAGGCCGCGCGCGAGTACTTCGCGCGCCATGCGTTCGGCAACACGACGCTGGCCGACCTGCTCGATGCGCTCAGCAAGGCGTCCGGGCGCCCGATGGACGATTGGGCGGCCGCATGGCTTCAGACGGCTGGTCTGCCGCTGCTCGAACCGGAGGTCGAGTACGACGGCGGCCGGCTCGCGCGAGTCGCGATGCGGCAGACTGCCCTCGACCCTGTCACGGGCCTCTCCGTGCCTCGGCCCCACCGACTGCGGATCGGCCTCTACTCACGCGATCCGGCCGGGAGCATCGTCCGAACGCACAGCATCGAGGCGGAGATCGAGGCCGGTCCCGCCGGCGAGGTCACGGAGCTGCCGCAGCTGGCCGGCCTCCCAACGCCGGATCTCCTCCTCATCAACGACGAAGACCTCACGTACGCCAAGGTGCGTCTCGATCCAGCCTCCGAGCAGACCGTCCGAGGGTCCCTGGGCGACATCGCCGACCCTCTCGCCCGGGCCCTGTGCTGGACCGCGCTCTGGCACGCAGCCCGTGACGGCGAGGTTCCGGCCCGGGACTACGTTCGCGCCGTCGCCGCGTTCGGGCCGGCCGAGACGACGATCGGAGTCCTCCTCACGGTCCTCGACAACGCCCGCACGGCAGTCGAACGCTACGCGGACCCCGAGACGCGCGACGCCCTGCGCAGCGACTACCTCCAGGTCGTCGCCGATCATCTGGGTGCCGCAGAGCCCGGCTCCGACCAGCAGCTCGCGTGGGCTCGGGCGCTCGCGAAGGGCAGCAGGTACGGAGGTGGGCAGCTCGGCACGGTTCGTGCGCTCCTCGACGGTGGCGCAGAGGGTGTCTCTGCCGACGCCGAGCTGCGTTGGTCTCTCCTGCAGGCCCTCGCAGCCCAGGGACGGGTGGCCCATTCCGAGCTGGACGCCGAGCTCACGCGTGACGCGACGGCACGCGGCCGCGTCGGCCACGCGCTCGCGGCTGCAGCTCGGCCGGACGCGGAGACCAAACGCGCTGCGTGGAAGGCCATCCTCGACGACGACTCGCTCTCCAACGAGCTGCTCGGGGCCGCCGTCGAGGGCTTCATGCTCGGCCCGGCAAGCCTCAAGGCCGTCTACACGGAGTCCTATTTCGACGGCCTCGAACGTGTGTGGGCCGGGCGCTCGAATGAGATCGCGAGCCGCATCGTGACCGGGCTCTATCCGGGCGACCGCAGCCTCCTCCCCGGGGAATCCCCCGAGGACGACGACGTGATCCGTCGCACCGACGCCTGGCTGGCCGACCATCGGGACGCTCCAGCCGCGCTGCGCCGGCTCGTGATCGAGCAGCGCGACCACCTGCGCCGATCCCTTGCCGCCCAGGAAAGATCGCGAGAGGGGTAGGCGGCACGAGGGAGGCTACGGCACGCGGTGGAGCCACGTCGTCGTCGCGAATTTCGCGGCGGCGAGCCTGCGCGCGTCCTCGAGCGACGATGGGGGCAGGCTCACCCGCCGAGCCCCATAGCGACGGTCGAACGTCGCCATCATCTCCTCGATGATGGAGCCGCGCGCGAGCCCGGTCTGCCGCTTGAGCGGATCGACGCGCTTCTGGGCACTCGCGATTCCTTTGTCGGAGATCTTCTCCCGGCCGATCCTGAGCACGCTCGTCATCTTGTCGGCGTCGATGTCATAGCTCATCGTCACGTGGTGGAGCATCGCGCCGTTGCCGAATCTCTTCTGGGCCGCTCCTCCGATCTTGCCCGCCTCCGTCGCGATGTCGTTGAGCGGCTTGTAGAACGCCTTCACGCCGACGGCGGCGAGCGCCTCCATGACCCACGCGTCGAGGAACGGGTAGGAGTCGGCGAACGTGAGGCCGTCCACGAGGGACGTCGGGAGATACAGCGAGTACGTGATGCAGTTGCCGGCTTCCATGAACATCGCCCCGCCGCCGCTCACGCGCCGGACCACCGTGATGCCGTGACGCGCGACGCCGTCGGGGTCGACTTCATTGCGGTAGGACTGGAACGTGCCGATCACAACCGACGGCTCGTCCCACTCCCAGAGCCGGAGCGTCGGATTCCTTCGACCGTCGCCGACCTCGCGCGTGAGCACCTCGTCGAGTGCGACCTGCTCGGTGATGTGCAGGGGCGTCGGCGGGATGATCTCCCACTCGTGGTCGGCCCACGTTGTCGCGTGTCCCAGGGCGCGGCGCACGGCGACCGCCACGGCGTCCGCGTCGAAGCCGAACATGACCGTGCCGGGTCCTGCGGCCTCCGCAACGGCGGCGCTGATCGTCGCGTTCGGCGAATCGGTCGAAAGCCCCGTGAGCGCCGTGTTGATGTCGATGAGTGCCTCGTCTGGCTCGAGGAAGAAGTCGCCGTTGATGCTCGCCCAGGTGATGGCGCCGTCGTCGGTCGCGAGGTCCGCAACGACGAGCTTGCCGCCCGGCACCTTGTATTCGCCGTGATGTTCAGCCACGGCTCCAGCCTAGTCCCGCCCCCGCGACCGGCCGGAGCCAGACAGAGAAGAAGGCGCCGCCCCTGAGGGGCGGCGCCTTCTTACGCGGCGAGAGGCCGGATCAGGCCTTCTTGCCGAAGTTCTTGAAGCGAGCGTTGAAGCGCTCGACGCGGCCGGCCGAGTCCATGATGCGCTGCTTGCCCGTGTAGAACGGGTGCGACTCCGAGGAGACTTCGACGTCGATGACGGGGTAGGTGTTGCCGTCCTCCCATTCGATCGTCTTGTCCGAGGTGACGGTCGAACGGGTCAGGAACTTGACGCCGGAGGCGAGGTCGTTGAAGACGACAGCCTCGTACTTCGGGTGAATATCAGACTTCACAATAGGCCCTTTGCTTATGCCCCTGGATTTTGCCAGAGGCAAGGTGTGAACGCCCTCCCGATTGGAGGGCCAGCCAATGATTCTAGCACGACGGCGGGGTCCGCCTCAGGCGGTCGACGCAGCCCCCCGCCACTCACCGCGGGCGGAGCTCCCAGAACGCGACGGCGCTCGCCGCGGCGACATTGAGCGAGTCGACGCCGGGCCGCATCGGGATCTTGACCGCGAGGTCAACGGCGTCGAGCGTCTCGGGCAAGATGCCCGCGCCTTCCGTCCCGAGCACGAGGGCCAGCCTGTCGAGGCCGCGCGCTCCGAGCTCGTCGAGGCCCACGGCATCCTCCGTGAGCTCCATCGCGGCGACGGTGAAGCCGAGGTCCCGGAGCTGGCCGATGCCGTCGGGCCACGCTTCGAGACGGCCCCACGGAACCTGGAAGACAGTGCCCATGCTCACGCGGATGCTGCGGCGGTAGAGCGGATCGCCGCAGCGTGGGGTGACGAGCACAGCGTCGATGCCGAGCGCAGCGGCCGAGCGGAAGATCGCGCCGACGTTCGTGTGGTCGACGATGTCCTCCAGCACGGCAACGCGGCGCGCCCCGGCGAGGAGTTCGCGGACGGACACGGGCGCGGGGCGGTGCATCGCCGCCATGGCGCCGCGGTGCAGATGGAATCCGGTGATCTCCTCGAGCAGCTCCGGGGAGCCGACGAAGGCGGGCACGTCCGGATGCGCGTCGAGGACATCGGCGAGGCCCTCAAGCCACTTCTCGGCGAGGAAGAACGAGCGGGGACGGTGCCCGGCGGCGAGCGCCCGCCTCAACACGCGCGAAGACTCGGCGATGTAGAGCCCCTCTGCCGGCTCCCGCAGCTTGCGGAGGTGGACATCGGTGAGGTGGGTGTAGTCCGCGACGCGGGGATCGTCCGCGCCGCCGATGCGGACGATGTTCATGCGGTTCGGGATGGGGTTCACGCGGTCACGAGCTTCGCGAGCATGTTCGCGAGCGCCACGACGCCGAGGAGCACGATGACGATCCTCAGGACGGTCGGCGAGAGGCGCCGGCCGATGCCCGCGCCGAGGAATCCCCCGAGGAGCGAGCCGACGGCGATGAGGAGCACCGCGAGCCAGTTGATGCGGTCGAACGCGAACAGCAGGTACGCGACCGCGGCAATGAGGTTCACGACGAGGCTCAGGATGACCTTGATCGCGTTCGACTGCTGCAGCGTCCCGTGGAAGAAGATGCCGAGGACCGCCATGAGGAGAACGCCCTGGGCCGCGGTGAAGTAGCCCCCGTAGACGCCGATGAGGAACGTCAGCACGTACAGGACGGCCGGGAGCTTCTGGTGGTCCGCCTGCTCGGGACTCGTGTGGGTCAGGCCTTGGCGCCGCTTGGCCCAGGCCGAGAGCCTCGGCTGGAAGATCACGAGCAGGATGGCCGCGACGATGAGCGCGGGAGCGACGTAGCCGAAGACCTTCTCGGGCAGGCTCAGGAGGAGGAAGGCACCGAGCAGCCCGCCGAAGAAGGAGACGGGCAGCAGCCGGACGAGTGTCCGCCGCGCGCTCGCCGCCTCGCGGCGATAGCCCCAGGCTCCTGAGAACCCGCCTGCGACGAGGCCCATCGCGTTCGAGATGATCGAGTTGACGGGTGGGAAACCGAGGGCGACGAGGATCGGAAAGGTCACGAGGGAGCCCGAGCCGACGATCGTGTTGATCGTGCCGGCCCAGAGGCCGCCGACGAAGACCAGGAGGTCGCGCCAGAACTCCACGATCAGACGGCGGCGGGCGCGGGTGCGCGGCGCACGGCGGTGTAGCGGCCGCCGTTGGCGCGCACCTCGAGAGGCAACCCGAACGTCGCGCCGAGGTTCTCCTCCGTCAGGACTTCTTCGATCTCACCTTGCGCGACCACCCTGCCGTCGCGCAGGAGCAGGGCATGGGTGAAGCCCGGCGGCACCTCTTCGAGGTGATGCGTGACGAGGATGAGGGCGGGAGCGAAGTCGTCCTGCGCGAGTTCGCTGAGCTTGTAGACGAGCTCCTCGCGACCCCCGAGGTCAAGGCCGGCACCCGGCTCGTCGAGCAGAAGCAGCTCGGGGTCGGTCATGAGGGCCCGCGCGATCTGGACGCGCTTGCGCTCGCCCTCGCTGAGGGTCGCGAAGACTCGGCCCAAGAGGGGTCCCATGCCCCATTCGTTGAGCAGGCGGAAGGCGCGCCGCTCGTCGTCCTTCTCGTACAGCTCGCGCCAGCGCCCCGTCACGCCGTACGCGGCCGTGACGACGACGTCCAGGACCTTCTCATGCTCGGGAATCTGATTGGCAAGCGCGGCCGACGCGAGTCCGATCCGCGGCCGCAGCTCGAAGACGTCGACCTTGCCGAGGGTCTCGTCGAGGACGCCGACGGTGCCTCGCGTGGGGTGCATCCTCGCCGCGGCAAGCTGCAGGAGGGTCGTCTTGCCCGCGCCGTTGGGGCCCAAGACCACCCACCGCTCCCCGTCCCGGACCTGCCAGTCGATGCCGTCCAGCAGCGTCTTGGCGCCCCGCACCACGCTGACCCCGGACAACTGGAGAACATTGCTCATGGAGAAGACCCTATTGCAGACTTCCGCCGTCGGCGAACCACGCGGGCGCTCGGTAGAATCGCGCCTATGCCATCCCGCTTCGCCCTCGTTCTCTCTGCCCGTGCGCTGTCGCCCGAGTCGGGCGACGCCGCCGCCGCGCTGCTCGCCCCGTTGGGCGCCGCCGTCGGCCGCTTCGAGCGCGCGGGAGACGAACGTTACGAGGTGCTCACAGCAGATGTCGAGCTCGAGGACACCCGCCTCGCAGACGCGCGCGAGGCTATCGAGGGCCTGCCCGACGCGGAAGCCGCGCTCATCCCTTCCGCAGTGAGGGAGGCGGAACGGAAATTCCTCATCATGGACGTCGACTCGACGCTCATCCAACAGGAAGTCATCGAGCTCCTCGCCGAACACGCCGGGAAGCGCGCCGAGGTCGCTGCCGTGACCGAGGCGGCGATGCGAGGAGAACTGGATTTCGCGCAAAGCCTCCACGCGCGCGTCAAGACGCTCGCGGGGCTTCCCGTCGAAGTGATCGACCGGGTGCGGGACGCCGTGCTCCTCACGCCCGGTGCCGAACGGCTGGTCGACGCGTATCACGCTGCCGGCCACGCCGTTGCGGTGGTTTCGGGCGGATTCAGCCAGATCCTCGCCCCGCTCGCGGAGCGCCTGGGCCTCGACTACTGGCGGGCCAATGAGCTCGAGATCGTGGACGGCAGGCTGACCGGCCGCGTCGTCGGAGAGGTCGTGGACCGCGCCGTCAAGGAGCACAGCCTCCGCGCGTGGGCGGCCGAACGCGGTGTGCCGCTCGAATCGTGCGTTGCCGTGGGCGACGGCGCGAATGACCTGGACATGCTCGGCGCGGCGGGGCTGGGCGTAGCCTTCCACGCCAAGCCCGCAGTCCGCGCTGCCGCGGACGCCTCCGTCGACCTCCCGTACCTCGACGTCGTCCGCCATTTCGCCGGCGTCTGAGGCGAGAGCCGGCCACGCGCCGAATGGACGTGGCCACGCGCCGGGGGTCCGACGCGTGGCCACATGCCTCAGAACGAGTGGTCAGCCCGTGAAGTGCTCCGAGCCGCCCACGTACTCGGTGTGCCCGGTCGGAACGTCGGCCGTGACCATCTTCGCGACCTCGGCGGCGAACTCGTCGACGGAGTAGAGCTTCCCGGCGGCCTCGCGGCGGGACTCGATCGCCCCGGGAGCCGCACGCTCAAGGAGCGTCGCCGTGATGGTGCCCTCGATCATGTCGCCCGAGACGACGACGAACGTGATGCCCTTCTCCTCAAGCCACGGCACGAGCTCGCGCAGGGCGGTCTCCCCCGCGCGCTTGGACCGTGCAACGGGTTCGTACGCGTCCATCGTGGGAATCTGGTCGATGAAGTGTGCCTGGTGGCTCGTGACGAACACGACGCGCGAACCCGGCTTCATGCGCTCGGCGGCGGCCTTGAGCATCGCGACCTGGGCGTCGCGGTTGAGCCGCAGCGCATAGTCCTCGCCGAGCCCCGACTCCATGCCGCCCGAGGCGTTGAGCACGAGGACGTCGAGCGAGCCGAAGTTGTCGATTGCCGCCTGGGCGAGGGCCTCGACGTCGTCGGCATTCGTGAGGTCGCCGCCCACGGCCACCGCGCGGCCGCCGGCCGCCTCGATCTCCGCGACGACCTTGTTCGCGCGCGGCGCCTTCTGCCGGTAGTTGATGACGACGGCGGCGCCCTCCCCCGCGAGGATCTTCGCCGTCGATGCGCCGATGCCGCGGGACGAGCCCGTGACAATCGCGACCTTGCCGGCGAGCGGCGCGTCGACCGCCTGGCCCTGTTCTGTCATGGTGATTCCTTCCGTCGTGGAGTTTGTGTGGGCTCAGTGGCCCATGCCGAGGCCGCCGTCGACCGGGATGACGGCGCCCGAGATGTACCCGGCCTCGTCGCTTGCGATCCAGCGAACAACGTCGGCGACTTCCTCGGGCTCGGCGAACCGGCCCGCGGGGACGCGCGAGAGGTAGTCCTTCTGCGTTTCCTCGGGCAGTTCGGCCGTCATGTCCGTCTTGATGAAGCCCGGGGCGACGACGTTCGCGGTGATCCCGCGGCCGCCGAGCTCACGGGTGAACGAGCGTGCGAGACCGACGAGGCCGGCCTTCGAGGCCGAGTAGTTGATCTGGCCGGGGGCGCCGTAGAGGCCCGAAACCGACGAGATGAGGATGACCCGGCCCTTGCGCAGGCGGATCATGCCCTTCGACGCACGCTTGATCACGCGGAACGCGCCGGTGAGGTTCGTGTCCAGGACGGACGTGAAGTCGTCCTCGCTCATGCGGAGCAGAAGCGTGTCCTTCGTGATGCCCGCGTTGGCCACCAGCACCTCGATGGGGCCGTGGGCGGCCTCGACCTCGGAGAACGCGCGGTCGATCGAGCCCTCGTCCGTGACGTCGGCCTGAACCCCGAGAATGCCTTCCGGAAGGTCGGTCGGGGTGCGGTACGTCACGGCGACCTTGTCGCCATTGGCGGCGAAGGCCTTCGCAATCGCGAGGCCGATGCCGCGGTTTCCGCCCGTGATCAGGACGCTGCGCGGCGTGTGGGCTTCCGTGCTCACAGTGCTCCTTTGGTGAAGAGATTCGGCCGCATCGCAGGCGACGCGAAGGCGCCACCCGACAGCCGTTGTCTGTCGAGCATCCTAGCCGCCCCACGGGCCCGACAGCCCCCGGAGGGGGAAATGCGCCGGCTCCGCGCGTCATGAGCCCGGCGCGGTGCGGATTCGCCCGGCCACGGCGCGAGTGGGACAATGGATCGACTGGGAGTGTGATGAAGAGACTGACGGGCGGGACCGACGAGGGACCGGAGGCCAATCGGACCTCCGAAGATCCCGAGGTCCACAGCATCACCTCGGCTGCCCCGGGCCACAGCGAGGACATGCACAAGCGCATGGTCCGCTATGCGACCGCGATGGGCATCCGCATGGTGTGCATCATCTTGCTCTTCGTCGTCGACGGCTGGTTCAAGCTGCTCGCGGTCATCGGCGCCGTGTTCCTCCCGTGGGTCGCGGTCATCATCGCGAACGCGCAGGATTCGGCGGAGACCCCGAGCGATGCCCTCATCGACGCTCCCCCGGTCGCCGAGCTCGAAGGCGGGCTGGCCGCGGCTCCCGAGGGCGGCATCGTCCTCCAGGGCGAGGTGTTCGACGGCGAGGACGACGGCGAACCGCTCCCTGGGCGGCCTGCGGGCCGCGACGAGGACCACGGGGACGAATCGGGCCAGGAGAAGAAGACCGCGTGAGCCTGCTGGGAATGCTTCCGGGTGAGAGCCCCGCGGAATCGGTGTGCTCGCGCAAGGGATGCCGCAACGCGGCGGCATGGCAGCTCCTCTGGAACAACCCCCGCATCCACACCCCCGAACGCCGCAAAGTGTGGCTCGCGTGCGAAGAGCACCGCGCATGGCTCGAGGACTACCTTCAGACGAGGTCGCTGTGGAAGGAAACGCTTCCGCACGGCCCTTCCGCGCACGAGAACGGAGGCCGCTAGATGTACCGCTTCCTCTTCTCGCGCCAATGGCTCACCTACCTTGGCCTCGCAATCCTCTTCGCGATCGCGTGCGTGCTCCTGAGCCGCTGGCAGATGGGGCGCCTCGCGGAGACCCAGGCCGTGATCGACCTCGTCAACCGGAACTACAACGCGGCACCTGTGCCGTTCGGCCAGGCATCTGACCAGTTCGCGCACCTCTCCGACGGGCGCGAGTGGCAGCAGGTCAGCCTTCGGGGCTCGTACCAGACCGCCGATACGCGCGTGATCCGCAACCGCCCGCTCAACGGGCAGCCGGGCTACGAGGTCGTCGTGCCGTTCCGCCTCGACTCGGGCCAGACCGTCGCCGTCGACCGCGGGTGGCTGCCCATCGGCAACCAAGAGCAGGGCAAACCCGACTCCGTGCCGGCCCCGCCCATGGGCGAGGTCACCGTCGTCGTCCATCTCCGCCCGAGCGAACCCCGACTGGACCGCGGCGCCCCCGCGGGCCAGCTCGCCTCGATCGACCTCCCGACGTACGCGGGCCAGCTTCCCTATCCGATCCTCACCGGGTCCTATGGGCTCATGGCGAGCGAGACTCCGGCGGCCGCCACAACGCCCGTCTCCCTCCCCAAGCCACAGCCCGACGACGGCACCCACCTCTCCTACGCACTCCAATGGCTCGCGTTCGGCGTGCTCATGTTCATCGGCTTCGGCTATGCCGCGCGCCAGCACGCGCGCAACCGGGCGATCGACGCCGCCGCGGAAGCCGCCGAAGCCGCCAACGCCGCGCGGGCGCTCGGCGACGACGAAGCCGAGGCCCGGCAGGCGGCGGACGCCGCGGCGGCCCGCGCCGCGCGCTTCGCCCCGCGGAAGCGCCGGCGGCCCAGCGCCGAAGAGGAAGAGGACGCCATCCTGGACGCCCAGGGGTACCGGTGACGGACAGGGCCGCCGACCGGACCGCCGTCGAGCGCGTCCGCACCGCTCTGCTCGCCGCGGGCCTCCCGGATACCGTCAGGACGTTCGACGACGACGTGCCCACCGCCACAGCGGCGGCCGAGGTGCTCGGATGCGCGCTGGGTGCGATCGCGAACAGCCTCGTCTTCGAACTCGACGGCGCCCCGCTGCTCATCCTCGCGAGCGGGGCCGCGCGCGTCGACACGAAACTCGTGGCCCAGCAGCTCGGGGCCGGGAAGATCAGGCGCGCCTCGCCCGAGTTCGTGTTCAAGCACACGGGCCAGCGGGTGGGCGGCGTCGCCCCGGTCGGGCACCCCGAACGGCTGAGGACGCTCATCGACGTGCACCTCGACGGCTATCCCCTGCTCTGGGCCGGCGCGGGCGATCACCAGTCGATGCTCTCGATCAGCTACGCCGATCTCGCGCGGGTCACGGGCGCCGAGCCACTTGAGGTCCGGTAGGGCGACGCGCCGAATCGGGCCGTACGCCTACGCGAGCGTGATGAGGTCGAGGTAGTCGGCGCTCCAGAGGTCCTCGACGCCGTCCGGAAGGAGAACGACGCGCTCGGGGTTGAGCGCTTCGACCGCACCCTCGTCGTGGCTCACCATGACGACGGCGCCCTTGTACGTCTTGAGCGCGCCGAGAATCTCGCGGCGGCTCGCGGGGTCGAGGTTGTTGGTGGGCTCGTCGAGGAGCAGGACGTTCGCGCTCGATGCGACGATCGTGGCGAGCGCGAGGCGGGTCTTCTCGCCGCCGGAGAGGACGCCGGCGGGCTTGTCGACGTCGTCGCCCGTGAAGAGGAAGGAGCCGAGGATGCCGCGAACGTCCGCGTCGCCGAGGTGGTCTGGCGCGGCGCGCCGCATGTTCTCGAGGACGGTCCGCTCCGGATCGAGCGTTTCGTGCTCCTGGGCGTAGTAGCCGACCTTGAGCCCGTGGCCGTGCTGGATCTCGCCCGTGTCCGGCGCGTCAACGCCCGCAAGCATCCGCAGGAGCGTCGTCTTGCCCGCACCGTTGAGCCCGAGGATCACGACGCGCGAGCCGCGGTCGATGGCCAGATCCACATCCGTGAAGATCTCGAGCGAGCCGTACGACTTCGAGAGGCCCTCGGCCTGGAGCGGCGTCTTGCCGCACGGGGCCGGCTCGGGGAAGCGCAGCGCGGCCACGCGATCGGACACGCGCTCGTCCGCGACCCCCGCGAGGAGGCGCTCGGCGCGCTTGGCCATGTTCTGGGCGGCGACGGCCTTCGTGGCCTTCGCCCGCATCTTGTTCGCCTGGTCGAGGAGAACCTGGGCCTTCTTCTCCGCGTTGGCGCGCTCGCGCCGTCGTGCGCGCTCATCGGTCTCGCGCTGGGTGAGGTAGCGCTTCCAACCCATGTTGTACACGTCGATGACGGCGCGGTTCGCGTCAAGGTGGAAGACCTTGTTGACTGTCGCCTCGAGCAGTTCCACGTCGTGCGAGATGACGATGAGGCCGCCCTGATGGGCCTTGAGGAAGTCGCGAAGCCAGGCGATCGAGTCGCCGTCGAGGTGGTTCGTGGGCTCGTCGAGGAGGAGCGTGTCCGCGGACGAGTAGAGGATGCGGGCGAGCTCCACGCGGCGGCGCTGACCGCCGGAAAGCGTCCGCAGCGGCTGGTTGAGGATGCGGTCCGGCAGGGCGAGATTCGCCGAGATCGCGGCGGCCTCCGCCTCGGCAGCGTAGCCGCCGCCCGCGAGGAATTCGGCCTCGAGGCGGTCGTACCGCGCCATGGCCTTGCGCTGCGCGCCCGCATCGTCACTCGCCATCGCGGTCTGCGCCTCGCGGAGCTTGCGGACGACGACGTCGAGCCCCCGCGCCGAGAGGATGCGGTCCCGCGCGAGCTGCTCCATGTCCGGGGTCCGCGGATCCTGCGGGAGGTAGCCGATCTCGCCGCTGCGGGTCACGGCGCCCGCGGCCGGGGTGCCCTCGCCCGCGAGGACGCGCGTGAGCGTCGTCTTGCCCGCTCCGTTGCGGCCGACCAGGCCGATCTTGTCGCCCTTGTCGATCCTGAACGTCACCTCATCCATGAGCAGGCGCGCGCCGGCACGGAGTTCGAGGTTCTGGACAGTGATCACTGTGGGTAAGGCCTTTCGGGATGCGGCCCGGATGCGGGCCTCGACCAGTCTACCGGCCGCCGTTGTGGCCGCCCGCCAAGGGCGAGGCGCGCGGGCTCGTGGGAGTCCCACAAAATCGAGGACGACGGCGGAACGTAGCCTTCTGCATAGGCGCCGGCGCACGCCGGCCGCAAGGGAGGAATCCATGAGCCAGAAGACCAGATCTGCAGAATCAGCAGGGAATGGGGCTGCCCGCCGTCGTCCGTGGGACGCGCAGTCCCTCGCCCTCGTCGCCGTGTTCGCGGCACTCATTGCCGCTTCCGCCATCGTCCCCGGCATCCCGGTCGGCAGCTTCGGCGTGCCGATCACGCTCCAGACGCTCGCGATCGCGCTCACGGGGCTCGTGCTCGGCGGGACGCGGGCCGCCGCGGCAGTCGGGCTCTACCTCGTACTCGCCTTCGCGGGCCTGCCGATCTTCTCGGGCGGCCGCGCAGGGCTCCAGATCCTCGCGGGCGGATCCGCCGGCTACATTGTCGCTTTCCTCGTGGGCGCGTTCGTGCTCGGCCTGCTCGCCCAGGCAGTCATCCGCCGCTTCGCGGCGAAGCGACGCGCGGTGTGGTTCTTCCTCGCCGCGACGCTCGTCTCCGTCGTCGTCATCCACGGCTTCGGCGTGCTTGGGATGATGATCAACCTCAAGCTCTCGTGGCAGGCCGCGTTCGTCGCGGACCTGGCCTATTACCCGGGCGACATCCTCAAGAACATCGTCGCCTCCCTCGCCGCGGTCGCGGTCCACAGGGCATTCCCCGACGTGCTCGTGCGCAGGGTCAAGGCCGCGTGAGCCGAATCGAGCTCGACGGCGTCCGCGTCGCCGTCACCCTTGAGGACCAGCCGGACCGGCAGGTCCTCAAAGGCGTGACGGCAGTGCTCACGGAGCAGCGCGTCGCCGTCATCGGGGCCAACGGATCGGGCAAGTCCACGCTTCTGCGGCTGCTCAACGGCCTGGTCGCACCCACGGACGGAACGGTCACCGTCGACGAACTGGACACGGTGCGCGACGGTCGCACGGTGCGTCAGCGCGTCGGCTTCGTGTTCACCGATCCGCTCTCGCAGCTCGTCATGCCGACCGGGCGCGAAGACGTCGAGCTCTCGTTGCGCCGTCGGCATCGGAATCGCGCCGACCGGGTCGCAGCGGCGCAGGCCGTGCTCGACCGCTTCGCCCTCGGACCGCTCGCCGATCAGAGCGTCTACGAGCTCTCGGGCGGCGAACGCCAGCTCATGGCGCTCGCCGCCGTGCTCGCCGCAGACCCCGACGTGCTCGTCCTCGACGAGCCATCGACGCTTCTCGACCTGCGCAACCGCGAACTTCTCCGCCGCACGCTCGCGGGACTACCCCAGCAGGTCGTCTACTCGACCCACGACCTCGAACTCGCGCTCGACGCCGAGAGGGCGCTCGTCGTCGACGACGGGGCCATAGCGTTCGACGGCGCGCCCGCCGAGGCCGTCGACTTCTACCGCGCGCTGTGCGCAGCGCCGTCTGAGGCCACGTGATGCGCGGCCCACTGCCTCACGGGGTGCTCGCGGGCTACGTCAGCGGGAACTCCTGGCTGCATCACACGCCGCTATGGGCGAAGTTCCTCGGCGTGGTCGCCGCAGGGTCTGCGAGCTTCGTGCTGCTCGACTGGCGCGTCTCGGCTGCAGCCGTCGCGCTCGTGCTCGTGGCATGGCTATCGGCTGGCCTCGGATGGCGGCGGCTGGCCGCCTCGGCGCGGCTCGTCGCCCCGATGTGCCTTGTGCTGGGTGCGTTCCAGTGGTGGCAGCTCGGCCCGGCGACCGCAGCCCGCATCGTCTTGAATCTCGTGCTGTGCTTCGTCGCCGCGGGCCTGCTCACGGCGACCGTGCCGCTGCGCGAGCTGCTCGACGCCGTCGTCCGCCTCGCGGGGCCCTTCCGCCGGCTCGGCGCGGACCCGGAGCGCCTTGCGCTGGCGATCGCGATCATGCTGCGAAGCATCCCCGTCCTCGCGGGAGCGTTCGCCGATGTCGGCACGGCCGCCCGCGCGCGCGGCCTCGAACGGTCCGTGCGCGCCCGCACCGTCCCGGTCGTGCTCTCTGCCGTGGCCTATGCGCGCCGCACCGGGGAAGCGCTCGCGGCTCGGGGCCTCGGCGACGCGGACTAGCTCGGGAGGCGACACGCCTCGAACAGTGCCGCCGTGCCGATCCCGCCCGCCGAGCTGACCATCGCGGCGCACAGGGCGCCCTCGGGCAGCGACTGGGCTCGCGCCATGAGCCGCACGACCGAGACGGCGCCCGAAGCCCCATACGCGTGCCCGAGGGCGAGCGCCCCGCCGTCGGTGTTGAGGACGGACTCGACGAACTCGTCGTCGGCCCCGAGCCGGTCCAGGCACGCGAGCACCTGGCCCGCGAACGCCTCGTTGAACTCGAGAGCCGCAAGGTCCCGCAGGCCGACGCCTTGGTCGGCGAAGAGCCGCTCCGCCGCCGCGGCGGCGCCCAGCCCTAGGCGGCGCGGATCGACACCGACCGTCGCGGCGCCCCGGAATGCGAGCCCCATCCGTGGCCTTTCCTTCTCGGTGAGCGGGGGCACGGGGAGGGAGCCCCCAGGCGAGACGATCAGGACCGCCGCTGCGCCGTCCGCATCGAAGCACGAGTTGCCCGCCGTCACGGTCCCTCCCGCCGCGAAGGCCCCCGGGAACCGCGCGAGCAGGCGCCCGTCGAGGCGCGGGCGCGGGCCGTTGTCCGCCCGCACCCACCCTTCGGCTGTGTGCAGCGGCACGAGCTCGTCGTCGAACGCCCCCGTCGCAATGGCCTTGAGGGCGCGCCGATGACTCCGAAGGGCGAACGCGTCCTGCCGCGCGCGGGACACGCAGGCCTCGCGCGCCACGGTCTCGGCCGCGAAGCCCATGTCCGGATCGCCGGGCTCGTCCTCCCCCGGCCGGGACGGCGCATGCTGGGCGCGCGCGAAGAACTCGACGGCCCCGTCTGGCCCGCGGCGCCCGCGCACGGGAGCCGTGCTGATCGACTCGACGCCGCCCGCGAGGTAGGCGCGACCGGGTTCTGCCGCGGCGAGCCGGCACGCGAGCACGATCGCGTCGAGGCCTGAGCCGCATTGCCGGTCGACCGTCAGGCCTGGAAGCGCATCGGGCAGCCCCGCCTCGAGCGCGGCGAGCCGTGCCACGTTGCCTCCCCCGCCGACGGCGTTGCCGAGAACGACATCGGCGAGCGCGTCCCTGCCCACGCCGCAGCGCCTAACAAGCGCGCCGAGAACCGAGGCGGCGAGACGATGGGCCGGCTCACCCGCGAGTTGGGTTCCCGCGCGGGCGAGCGGCGTGCGCAAGCCCGCGACGACGAGCGGCGTACCCGCGGAGAGGTCAGTCGAGCGGGCGGGCACGCGGATCCCCCTCGACCACCCAGCGCTGGAACTGCGCGCGGCTGAGCTTGCCGCGCTCCGTGACCGGAAGCTCTTCAAGCTCGACGTACTGCAGGGGTCGCTTCGCGGGAGCGAGGCGCCCCTCGAGGCCCGCCCGGAGCTGGAGCTGTGAGAGCCCCGCGTGCGCCGGGACGACGCCCGCGACGACGCGCTGGCCGCGGACGTCGTCGGGAATCCCCGCGACGACGACCTCGGCGACGCCGGGAAGCATCGCGAGGGCCGCCTCGACCTCGTGGGGGTACACATTGTGGCCCCCGGTGTTGATCATGTCCTGGGTGCGCCCGAGCACGTGCAGCTCGCCGTCTGCGAGGAAACCCTGGTCGCGCACGGTGCACCAGGGGCCGAAGCGGGTGAAGGCCTGGCCGTCGTCGCCCCACACGTAGCCCTCGCTCACGAGGCGGCTCCGCACGCTGATGTTGCCGGTCTCCCCATCGGCCACGGACGCGCCGCCGTCGTCGAGGATGGCGAGGTCCACGCCGGGAAACGCACGTCCGACGGCGGTCCCCACCTCGGCGTGCCCCTCGTCGGGCCTGTGGGCGGTCGCGGCCACGAAGCTCAGCTCCGACGCGCCGTAGTACTCCCATACGACCGCGTGCGGCGCCCAGCGTCGGGCCGCCTCGAGGGTCCGGCGATCGAGCTTCTGGCCCGAGCACACGATCGCCGTGATCCCGCTCGCGTCCACGTCTCCCGCGAGGCCGCGCTCCGCGAGGACCCTCAGCATGGTCGGGACGAGGACGAGGCGCGTCACGCCGCGGCGGCGGATCTCTGCGTGCGCGTCCGCGACGTCGAACGACGGGAGGGTGTGGAACGACGCACCGGAAAAGAGGCATTCCGAGAGCGTGTAGAGGTTGAGGCTCGCGGACAGCGGACCTGGGGCGAGCACGCGGTCCTCGGCCGAGAGGCCGAAGAGGGTGCTCGATGCCTCGAAGGATTGGCGCCACGACGCGCGCGTGCGGGCGAAGGCCTTGGGCACCGAGGTGGTTCCCGACGTGAGGCCGACGAGGAACGACGACGCCGGGTCGCCATCGTGCAGCTCGGCCGGAGGCATGGTCACGGCGCCCCAACGGGCCTCGAGGAGTGCGCGCACGTCGTCGGAGAGCGTCTTGGGCCACTGCGGGTCCAGGACCGCGCATTCGCGAGCCTCGGCCACGCCTGCGGCCCACCGCACCGCGAAGTCGACGCCGTTGGGCGCCTGCAGCACGCGCACATCCTCGCCCGATCGCGCGAGCCGTGCCGCGGCGTCCGCGAGCCCGGCCCACGTGAGGTGTTCGGAACCGCAGACGACGGCGGGGTCATCCGCCTTGTCGAGGGCCCACGCCGAAAGGCGGTCCAGGAAAGGCATCCTCCGATTCTACCGGCGCCCCCGCGGCGGGCGTCGCTTCGTGAGCGCGGATGACGACGGCGGCCGGCGACCTTCCGCAGGGAAGGCCACCGGCCGCCGTCGCACGCCTCGCGCTGGAGGACTCAGATGTTGAAGCCGAGCGCACGCATCTGGTCGCGCCCGTCCTCGGTGATCCGATCGGGGCCCCACGGCGGCATCCACACCCAGTTGAGGCGCCATTCGTCCACGACGCCGTCGAGCGCCTGGCCCACCTGCTCCTCGAGCATGTCGGTCAGCGGGCATGCCGCGGTGGTCAGCGTCATGCTGATCAGCAGCGCCCCGTCCTCGCCGTATTCGAGCCCGTAGACCAGGCCGAGATCCACGACGTTGACGCCGAGTTCGGGGTCGATCACATCCTTGAGACGCTCCTCGACGTCCTCGAGCGAGGTCTGCTCCGGCTGGATCTCGGCCGCAGGCTGGGCATCAGACACAGTGTCTCCTTAGATTCAGGCCTGAACGTGCACGGCGGAGCCGGCGCCGGCGAGGTAACGGTCGTAGCCCTCGTCCTCGAGGCGGTCGGCGAGCTCGGGGCCGCCCTCTTCGGCGATCTTGCCATCCACGAACACGTGGACGAACTCGGGCTTGATGTAGCGCAGGATCCGCGTGTAGTGCGTGATGAGCAGCGTGCCCATGTTGCCGCTCGCCTGGGCGCGGTTGACGCCCTCGGAGACGACCTTGAGGGCGTCGACGTCGAGGCCCGAGTCCGTTTCGTCGAGCACGGCGAACTTCGGCTTGAAGAGCTCGAGCTGGAGGATCTCGACGCGCTTCTTCTCGCCGCCCGAGAAGCCCTCGTTGATGTTGCGCTGGGCGAAGTCGGCATCGATGCGCAGCTGCGCCATCGCGTCCTTGACCTCCTTCGTCCAGGTGCGGATCGCCGGGGCCTTGCCGTCGATCGCGGCCTTCGCCGTGCGGAGGAAGTTCGTCATCGTGACGCCTGGCACCTCGACCGGGTACTGCATCGCGAGGAAGAGGCCCGCGCGGGCGCGCTCGTCGACGCTCATCGCGAGGACGTCCTCGCCGTCGAGCGTGATGGAGCCCGACGTGACGGTGTAGCGCGGGTGGCCCGCGATGGTCGAGGCGAGCGTGGACTTGCCCGAGCCGTTGGGGCCCATGATCGCGTGCGTCTCGCCCGTCTTCACGGTAAGCGTGACGCCCTTGAGGATCTCCTTGACGCCCTGCTCCGTCTCGATCGAGACGTGCAGGTCCTTGATCTCCAGAGTCGACATGTGTGCTTCTCCTAGTGCCCCCGGGGGGGCTGTGTTCTAGCGGCGCCCGGTGCTGCCGGGCCCAATCCTGTGGGTCAGTTGTCTCCGGCTTCGAGCTCGCGCTCGACGGCCTCGATGAGGTGCTCTTCGATGGACGGAACGCCGATCTTCTGGATGATCTCGTTCAGGAACCCGCGTACCACGAGGCGACGGGCCACATCCTCCGGAATGCCGCGCGCCATGAGGTAGAACAGATGCTCGTCGTCGAAGCGGCCGGTCGCGCTCGCGTGACCCGCGCCCTCAATGAGCCCCGTCTCGATCTCGAGGTTCGGCACGGAGTCGGCCCGGCAGCCGTCGGTCAGCACGAGGTTCTGGTTCTTCTCGTAGCTGTCGGTGCCCTCGGCCTGCTTCTGGATGAGCACGTCGCCGACCCACACCGTGTGCGCGTCCTTGCCCTGGAGCGCGCCCTTGTAGAGCACGTTCGAGATGCAGTTGGGCTGCGCGTGGTCGATGAAGGTGCGGTGCTCGAGGTGCTGGCCCGCGTCCGCGAAGTAGAGGCCGTACACCTCGGCCTCGCCGCCCGGCTGGGCGAAGCGGACAGTCGGAGTGAGGCGCACGAGCGAGCCGCCGAGGCTCACCGCGACGTGCTTGATCTTCGCCTCGCGTCCTACTGCAACCTGCTGCGACGAGACATGGATCGAATCATCGTTCCATTCCTGCAGCGAGACGACCGTGAGGTCGGCACGATCGCCGACGACGACCTCGACGTTCTCGGAGACGACCGCCTGGCCCTCGTGGATGAGGACGACGACGGCGCGGGCGCCTTCCTCGGCGACGATCACGACGTGCTGGGCTGCTGCCGCGAGCCCCGCTCCGCTCAAGGTGACGAGGACGCGCTCGTCGAGCTCCGCCCCAGCCGGGATCGTCACGACGGTTGCCTCGCCGAAGTGCGCCCACGCGTTCGCCGAGACGCGGTCCTCGGGAATGCCGGCCGAGCCGATCCGCGCGTCGTCGCGACCGACCGTCTCGACGCGGACCGCTTCGGGCGCCTCGACCGCGACAGCCGGGGCCGCGCCGTCGAGCCCGTCCTTGTGCAGGCCGCCGAGGCGACGGAGCGGCGTGAAGCGCCACTCCTCCTCGGTGCCCTTGAGCTCGGGGAAGTCGGCAAGGCTGTACGACGTGAGGCGGCCCGCCCGCGAGCTGTCCGGGATGCCGTAGCCGCCGCCGTGCGAGTGGCTCTTCGCCGCGGCCCCGCCGAGCGGACCCGTGACGACGGGCTCCGGCGAGAGGCTTTCGCCCTCCTCCGTGAAACCGGCAATCGACGGCGCGCCGATGCGTGCCTTCTCGTCAGTGGGCGTGGTGGTTTCAGTCATCAACCGACGGACCCTTCCATCTGCAGTTCAATGAGGCGGTTCAGCTCGAGGGCGTATTCCATGGGAAGCTCGCGCGCGATGGGCTCGATGAAGCCGCGCACGATCATGGCCATGGCCTCGTCCTCGGGGAGTCCGCGGGACATGAGGTAGAACAGCTGCTCCTCGCTCACCCGGGACACCGTGGCCTCGTGGCCGAGCACCACGTCATCCTCACGGATGTCGATGTACGGGTAGGTGTCGGAGCGGGAGATCGTGTCGACGAGGAGGGCATCGCAGCGCACGGTGTTGGCCGAGTGCTTCGCGCCCTCGCGCACCTGGACGAGGCCGCGGTAGGCCGCGCGGCCGCCGTTGCGGGCCACCGACTTCGAGACGATCGAGGACTTCGTGTTCGGCGCGATGTGCACCATCTTGGAGCCCGTGTCCTGATGCTGGCCCTCGCCCGCGAACGCGATCGAGAGGGTCTCGCCCTTCGCGTGCTCACCCACGAGGTACACCGCCGGGTACTTCATCGTGACCTTCGAGCCGATGTTGCCGTCGATCCACTCCATCGTCGCGCCCTCATGGCAGATGGCGCGCTTCGTGACGAGGTTGTAGACGTTGTTCGACCAGTTCTGGATCGTCGTGTAGCGGACGCGCGCGCCCTTCTTGACGATGATCTCGACGACGGCGGAGTGCAGCGAGTCCGACGAGTAGATCGGGGCCGTGCAGCCCTCGATGTAGTGAACGTAGGAATCCTCGTCCGCGATGATCAGCGTGCGCTCGAACTGGCCCATGTTCTCCGTGTTGATGCGGAAATAGGCCTGGAGCGGGATCTCGACGTGGACGCCCTTCGGCACGTAGACGAACGAGCCGCCGGACCACACGGCCGTGTTGAGCGACGCGAACTTGTTGTCGCCGACCGGGATGACCGTGCCGAAGTACTCCTGGAAGAACTCCGGGTGCTCCTTGAGCGCGGTGTCCGTGTCGAGGAAGATCACACCCTGCTTCTCGAGGTCCTCGCGGATCTGGTGGTACACGACCTCGGACTCGTACTGGGCCGCGACGCCTGCGACGAGGCGGCTGCGCTCTGCCTCGGGGATGCCGAGCTTCTCGTACGTCGAGCGGATGTCCTCGGGAAGGTCCTCCCACGACTCCGCCTGCTTCTCCGTCGAGCGCACGAAGTACTTGATGTTGTCGAAGTCGATGCCCGAGAGGTCAGCGCCCCACAGCGGCATCGGCTTGCGGTCGAAGTACTTGAGGCCCTTGAGGCGCAGGTCGAGCATCCATTCGGGCTCGCCCTTCTTCGCGGAGATGTCGCGGACCACGTCTTCGTCCAGACCACGTCGCGCGTTGGCGCCGGCGATGTCCGAGTCGGCCCAGCCGTACTCGTAGTTGCCGATCCCGTGGAGCTCGGGGTTCTTCTCTAGAATCTCCGAGATCACCGTGGGCTCAACGTCCACGCTGTGCTTCTCGGCCAATTGATCCGTCATCACGGCCTCTCGTCTGGTAGGAATTCGCTAGCGTCGGGGGTGTCGTCAGCGTGGTGGTCTGGGGTTCCGGCCACCGGCGGGTTCGCGCCGCGGCCCGTAGGAATGTGGGTCGTGCACACGTGCCCGCCGCCCGCGAGCGTCGAGAGCCGCCGCACGTCGACCCCGAGGAGCCGCGAGAAGACCGCGGTCTCGGTGTCGCAGAAGGCCGGGAACTCGGCCGCGAGCTGCTGGACGGGGCAGTGCCCCTGGCACAGCTGGACGCTCGCCATGTGGGCGGGCAGCGGCACACGGCTCGCGACCTCGGCGGCGGACGCCACGAAGCCGTCGCGCGTGAGCGCCTCGGCCAGCGCTCGCGAGCGAGCTGCGACGTCGTCACCCACTGCGTCGACCACCGGCTGGTAGCGGCGCTCCATGGCGCCGAAGCGCTCCTCGGCGAAGTCCTCGACGGCGCCGGGTCCGGCCAGCTCTGCGAGCCGATGGAGGGCCGTGCGCGCGATGTCGAGGTAATCGTCGCCGATGGACGACTGGCCCCGCGACGTCAGGACGTAGCGACGGGCAGGCCTGCCCGCGCCCGTGCCGGAGGTTGCGACCCGCTTCACCTCGACGACGCCGTCGCGCGTGAGGGCGTCGAGGTGCCGGCGCACAGCTGCGGGAGTAATGCTGAGCATCTCCCCGAGCTCCGCGGCACTCACCGGACCGTGTTCGAGCACGGCTCCCAGGACACGGTTGCGCGTGCGCTGCTCGGCGTCGCCGCGCACCGCGCGGCCACTGGCGGCGCGGTTGCTCGGGTACTGAGCCACGGAATACACAAAACAATCATTGCCTAATATGCCGAGGTCATCCAGTAAGGCGGGGCTTAGTTGAATGACTGATGCGTCACACAGCCGCACGGACCCCACGGACCGAGCTGTACTACCGTGCGTAGAATGTATGGGTGCTCAGAACCGGTGACCCCTGCCTCGAAATCGAGGGGCTGATCCACGACGTCGGCCCGATCGCCGCCGAGGGGGGCCGGATGAAGCGAGTGCTCGCCGGCGTCGACCTCGCCGCCCACCGCGGGCAGGTCACCGTTCTCCTGGGCGTCAACGGCGCCGGAAAGACGACGACCCTCGAATGCGCTCAGGGGCTCCGCCGCCGCACGGGAGGCACCGTCCGCCTGCTCGGCCAAGACCCCCAGACGGCGAGCGCCGAGCTCCGCTCGCGCGTCGGCGTCATGCTCCAGGACGGCGGACTGCCCCCGTCGGCCCGCCCCCTCGCCCTCCTTCGGCACGTCGCGGGCATGTATCGCGATCCCCTCCCCGTCGCCGAGCTCGCCGAGCGGCTCGGCCTCAACGAGTTCGCGGGCACCACGATCCGCCGCCTCTCCGGAGGCCAGAAGCAGCGCGTCGCGCTCGCCGCCGCCCTCATCGGGCGCCCCGACGTCGTCTTCCTCGATGAACCGAGCGCGGGCCTCGACCCCCAGTCCCGCCAAGTCGTCTTCGACCTCATCGCCGACCTGCGCACCCAGGGACTCGGCATCATCCTCACAACGCACCTGCTCGACGACGCCGAAAGGCTCGCTGACTGGGTCGCGATCCTCGACCGCGGCCGCATCGTCGCCGAGGGGACCGTCGCCGAACTCCTCGGCACGGCAACGACGACGGCGCGGCGCCTCACCCTGCGGGCGACGGCGGGCCTCGACCTCGCCGAGGCGTTCGCCGGCACCGGCCCGGTGGACATCGCCGAAGCGCCGGCAGGCCACTACACGATCGACGGCGAGCTCACGACCGCACACCTCGCGGCCCTCACGCGCTGGCTCGACGCGCGCGGGATCATGCCGAGCTCGCTCGAGCTCGGGCGCCACAGCCTCGAGGACGTGTTCCTCGGCATCGCCGAGGCCTCCGCGGAGGAAGAGCTCGCCAGCACCGCAAGGAAGACCGCATGAGCGCCGCTCCACTCGCCGCCCGCGTGTGGCAGCAGGGCCGCTATGAGACGCTCGCGATGCTGCGCAACGGCGAGCAGCTCGTCCTCATGCTCGTCCTGCCGCTCATCGCGATCATCGGCCTCACGGTCACCCCGTTCCTCGACGGCCTCGGGGCGAGCCGCATCGACGTCGCGGCCCCCGGTGTGCTAGCGCTGTGCACGCTCTCGGTCGGCTTCACCGGCCAGGGGATCGCGACGGGCTTCGACCGCCGCTACGGCGTGCTCCGCTTCCTCTCGACCACGCCGCTCGGGCGCGCGGGCCTCATCTCGGGCAAGGTCATCGCCGTCCTCTCGGTCTTCGCCCTCCAGGTCGTCGTGATCGGCGGTGTCGCGCTCGCGCTCGGCTGGCGGCCGTCGTTCCCCGGTGCCATCCTCGGCGTCGTCCTGCTCGGTCTCGGCGCCGCTGTGTTCACGGCGCTCGGCCTGCTCATCGCGGGGACCGCCCGGCCGGAGGCGACGCTCGCCGTCACGAACCTCGTGTGGATCCTGTTCGGCGCCTTCGGCGGCATCGCTCTGCCGAGCACGCGGCTCCCGTCGCAGATCGCCGGGATCGTCGGGTTCCTCCCGTCGGGGGCCCTCGGCGACGCGGCGCGCGCGGCGTTCCTGCACGGAGAGCTCGACGTCCCCGCCGCCGTCGTCCTCCTGATCTGGGGGGCGATCGCTGGCCTCGCCGCCGTGAGATGGTTCAAGTGGTCCTGATTCGGCCCCGGAAGAAAGCTCGGAAGAAAGACTGACTATGTCCCAGACCGCCGTCGCCCGCTTCGTCGGCTGGCTCCCCCGCGAAGTCGACACGCGCGTGCGCGCGCTCGCCGCGGCGTCGCTCGTCGGCCAGATCGTGCTCATCGTCACCGGCGGGGCCGTGCGCCTCACCTCTTCAGGCCTCGGCTGCCCCACGTGGCCACGCTGCACGGCCACCTCGCTCACGACGACCGCCGAGATGGGCTACCACGGCATCATCGAGTTCGGGAACCGCCTGCTCACGTTCGCGCTCGGCGCTGTCGCCCTCGCGATGGTCGTCGCGCTCTGGAACCTCCGCAAAGAGCGCCGCGACCTGTTCTGGCTCGCAATCGCCCTGCTCGCGAGCATCCCCGCCCAGGCGGTCATCGGCGGCGTCTCCGTTCTCACGCAGCTCAACCCCTGGGTCGTCGCGCTGCACTTCCTCGTCTCGATGGCGCTCGTCGTCTTCGCCACGCTCCTCGTCAACCGCGCGTACGGGCGAACCGGACCGCACATGTCCAGAACACTCCCCGAACTGCCCGGCTCGATGCGACCCGTCATGCTCGCGACGGCCGTCGCGGCCGCGGTCGCCGTCGTGCTCGGTGTCGTCGTCACGGGCGCCGGCCCCCATGCCGGGGACGCGAACGCCCCGCGCAACGGGCTCGACTGGGATCTCGTCTCCCATATCCACGCAGTCCCGGCCTACCTCGTCACGTTCGGCGCCCTGTTCGGCGTCGTCGTCGCATTGTCCCGCGGGGTGCGGGGGCCGTTCCGGAACGCCGTCGTCGTGCTCCTCGGGCTCACAGTGCTCCAAGCGGCGATCGGCATCACTCAGTACTACACGGGCATCCCGGCACTTCTCGTCGGGCTTCACATGTTCGTTGCGGCACTGCTCATGGCGGCTGCCGTCAACGCCGCGGACCTGGCCGGTTCGAGCCCGAAAGCCTGATCCGGCACGCTCCTGACGACAGACGCGCCCCCGACCTCATGGGCCGGGGGCGCTTCTGTGCGTGCGGAGCGAGCGGGTCTCAGCCGACGATCGGCGCGCCGACGAACGGGTCGATCGCGAGGGCGAGGAACAGGACCGTGAGGTAGCTGATCGAGCCGTGGAAGACCTTCATGGCCTTCTTGTCCTCGATCTCCTCGCGCTGCGCGCGCCCGTAGAGCGCGTGCGACTCCCAGAGGAACCATCCGCCGGTGGCAACCGCCGCGATCGTGTAGACCCAGCCAGCGTGGCCGAGCGGGATCAGGAGGAGCGAGCAGATGACCATGGCCCACGCATACAGGACGACCTGGACCGAGACGATCTTCGCGCCCGCCACCGCCCCGAGCATGGGCACCTGCGCATTGCGGTAGTCCTCGCCGTAGCGCATCGAGAGCGGCCAGTAGTGCGGCGGCGTCCAGAGGAAGATCACCATGAAGAGGACGACGGCGGGCCACGCCACCGTGCCGGTCACGGCGGCCCAGGCAATGAGCACCGGGAAGCATCCGGCAGCACCGCCCCACACGATGTTCTGCGCGGTGCGGCGCTTGAGGACGAGCGTGTAGATGACGACGTAGAAGAAGATCGCAGCCGCGCCGAGCACCGACGAGAGCGGGTTGGCGCCGAACCACAGGATCGCGAGGGACGCGATGCCGAGCAGCCACGCGAACGCGAGGGCCTCGCGCGGCGTGACCTCGCCCGTGACGAGCGGACGGTTCTCTGTGCGCCGCATGAGGCGGTCGATGTCACGGTCGATGTAGCAGTTGAAGGCGCCGGCGCTGCCGGCTGCGAACGCGCCGCCGACGAGGGTCGCCGCAATCAGGCCGAGGGACGGGAACCCGCGCTGGGCGTAGATCATCGTGGGGAGTGTGCTCACGAGCAGGAGTTCGATGACGCGCGGCTTCGTGAGAGCAACGTAGGCCTTGAGCTTGCGGACGGTCCTTGAGCCCTTCGGGCGGGATGGAGCGTGGGCCTCTGTACTCACGGGTGCGCGACTCTTTTCTGCTTCTCCGACGAACCTCCATCATACCCGCGCGCGTGTCGGGACGGTTTCGGGGGGTTCACGTCCGCGAAGGTGTCCCGTGATTCACATTAGGCCCAATTTCCGGCAAACCACTGACCCCTGCGGAGCCTCGTGCGTAGTATGTGAGCTGGTTGTCCCGTTGTCGCAACGCGAGGGATACACAAGAAGACGTTTCAATGGTGAACGGCCGGCAGGCATCCGAGGGCCCACCATGACGGGCGCCCGGGCGCCGAGCCGCCGTCTGCGATGGAGAGGGGCTCGTTTCCGTGCCTGCTGTTGATGTTGATGTTCTGACGTGGACCGATGTGGACCGCAAGGCGGTGGACACGGTCCGGGTGCTGGCGGCGGATGCGGTGCAGAAGGTGGGCAACGGGCACCCGGGCACGGCGATGAGCCTGGCCCCGGCGGCGTACCTGCTGTTCCAGAAGCTCATGCGCCATGACCCCTCCGACCCGACGTGGATCGGGCGCGACCGGTTCATCCTCTCCCCCGGGCACTCGTCGCTCACGCTCTACATCCAGCTGTTCCTCGCAGGGTACGGCCTCGAGCTGAAGGACCTCGAGTCGCTGCGCACGTGGGGCTCGCTGACCCCCGGCCACCCGGAGTACGGGCACACGAAGGGCGTGGAGATCACGACCGGCCCGCTCGGGCAGGGCCTTGCCTCCTCGGTAGGCTTCGCGTACTCGCAGCGCCGCGAGCGGGGCCTGTACGACCCGTCGGCCGCCGAGGGCGCCTCGCCTTTCGACCACACGGTGTGGGTCATCGCGTCCGATGGCGACCTGCAGGAGGGCGTGACGTCCGAGGCGTCCTCGCTGGCCGGGCACCAGGAGCTGGGCAACCTCGTGGTGATCTACGACGAGAACCACATCTCGATCGAGGACGACACCGAGGTCGCCTTCACCGAGGATGTCCTCAAGCGCTACGAGGCGTACGGGTGGCACACCCAGCGCGTGGACTGGACGAAGACCGGCGAATACGTCGAGGACGTCCAGGAGCTCTACCAGGCGCTGCTGGCGGCCAAGGCCGAGACCGGGCGCCCGTCCATCATCTCGCTGCGCACGATCATCGGATGGCCTGCCCCGACTAAGCAGAACACCGGCAAGATCCACGGCTCGGCCCTCGGCGCCGAGGAGGTCGCGGCCCTCAAGCAGGTCCTGGGCTTCGACGCCGAGAAGTCCTTCGACGTCGACCCGGAGGTCCTCGCGCACACTCGGGCCGCGATCGAGCGCGGCCGAGCGGAGCGCGCTGCGTGGCAGGAGTCGTTCGACGCGTGGGCCGCGGCGAACCCCGCGGCCGCCGCGCTGCACGCCCGGATCGAGGCCCGGCAGCTCCCGACGGGCTGGGAGGCCTCCCTTCCGGAGTTCCCGGCTGGCAAGGACGTCTCGACCCGTGCCGCCTCCGGCAAGGTCCTGAACGCGATCGGCCCGGTCCTTCCTGAGCTGTGGGGCGGCTCTGCCGACCTCGCCGAGTCGAACAACACCACGATCGAGGGATCGCCCTCGTTCATCCCGGCCTCGCGCTCGACCGAGGCGTGGAAGGGCAACCCGTACGGGCGCGTGCTGCACTTCGGCATCCGCGAGCACGCTGCGGCCTCGATCGTGAACGGCATCACCCTCGGCGGGAAGACGCGCGCGTTCTCGGGCACGTTCCTCATCTTCTCCGACTACCAGCGGCCCGCGATCCGCCTCTCCGCACTCATGGGCATCCCGTCCACCTACGTGTGGACGCACGACTCGATCGGCCTCGGCGAAGACGGCCCGACCCACCAGCCGGTCGAGCAGCTCGCCTCGCTCCGCGCGATCGTCGGCCTCGACGTCGTCCGGCCCGCGGACGCGAACGAGGTTGCGTGGGCCTGGAAGACCATCCTCGAGAACACCGCCAACCCGGCCGGCATCGTCCTGACCCGCCAGAACCTGCCCGTCTACGAGCGTGGCGAGGGCGCGTTCGGCGACGCCGCCGGCGTGGCCAAGGGCGGCTACGTCCTCGCCGAGGCCCAGCGCGACGGCGCCGCCGTCACCCCCGACGTCGTCCTCATCGCGACCGGCTCCGAGGTCCACCTCGCCGTCGAGGCCCGCGAGGCCCTCGCCGCGGAAGGCATCGCGGCCCGTGTCGTGTCGATGCCGTGCGTCGAGTGGTTCCGCGCCCAGGACGCCGCCTACCAGGAGTCCGTCCTGCCCGCGGCCGTGAAGGCCCGCGTCTCAGTCGAGGCCGGACTGGCCCTCGGCTGGCGCGAATTCGTCGGCGACGCCGGGCGCACCATCAGCCTCGAGCACTACGGCGCCTCGGCCGACTACAAGACCCTCTTCCGCGAGTTCGGCATCACCGCCGAGGCCGTCGCCGAGGCCGCCAAGGACTCGCTCGCCGCCACCCAGGCCTGATCAACACCAAGGAGATCCCCACCATGACCACCCCCACTCAGGCCCTCTCCGACGCCGGTGTCTCCATCTGGCTCGATGACCTCTCCCGCGCCCGCCTCGCCGACGGCTCGCTCAAGGTCCTCATCGAGGAGAAGAACGTCGTCGGAGTGACCACGAACCCGTCGATCTTCCAGGCCGCCATCTCCAAGGGCCACGGCTACGACACGCAGCTCCGCGAGCTCGTGGAGGCCGGCGCGGACGTCGAGCAGGTCGTGTTCGAGCTCACGACCCAGGACGTCGCGGACGCGTGCGACCTCTTCGCCCCGATCGCGGAGGCGACCGGCGGCGTGGACGGGCGCGTCTCGATCGAGGTCGACCCGCGTCTCGCGTGGGACACCGCCGAGACGATCGCCGAGGCCCGCAAGCTGCACGCGAAGGTCGGCAAGTCCAACGTGCACATCAAGATCCCGGCCACGCTCGAAGGCCTCGAGGCCATCGCCGAGACCCTCGGCGCCGGCATCAGCGTCAACGTGACCCTGATCTTCTCCCTCGAGCGCTACCGCGCGGTGATCAACGCGTTCCTCACCGGCCTCGAGAAGGCCAAGGAGAATGGCCACGACCTGGCCCAGATCCACTCCGTCGCCTCGTTCTTCGTCTCCCGCGTGGACACCGAGATCGACAAGCGCCTCGACGCGATCGGCACCCCCGAGGCGGCCGCGCTCAAGGGCAAGGCCGGCCTCGCCAACGCCCGCCTGGCCTACCAGGTGTACGAGGAGGAGTTCTCCTCCGAGCGCTTCAAGCTCCTCGCCGCAGCCGGGGCCCTCCCGCAGCGCCCGCTGTGGGCTTCGACCGGCGTCAAGGACCCGTCCCTCCCGGACACGCTCTACGTCGCCGGCCTCGTCGCCGACGGCGTGGTCAACACGATGCCCGAGAAGACCCTCGAGGCGACCTACGACCATGGCGAGATCACCGGTGACACGGTCACGGCCACCTACGCCGAATCCAACGCCCTCCTCGACGCGCTCGAGAACCTCGGCGTCTCCTACAACGACGTCGTCGCCGTCCTCGAATCCGAAGGCCTCGACAAGTTCGTCGCATCCTGGAACGAGCTCCTCGCCGACGTCGAGGGCGCCCTCGCCGGCGCCGTGAAGGGAGCCTGAGCATGAGCGCCCTCACGTTCGACGCGACGGGAGCCGCGCGCGAGGCCGTTGAAGCCGTGGTGCCGCAGCTCGCGGCCGACGGCGTCGCGGGCCGGATCTTCGCAAAGGACCACACGCTGTGGGGCGCCGAGGCCGAGGAGGAGTCGTCGAAGCGCCTCGGCTGGGTCGACGCCGCAAGCGTCTCCCAGCCGCTCGTGGCTGACATCGTCGCCCTTCGCGACGCGTTCCGCGCCGAAGGCGTGGACCGGATCGTCCTGTGCGGCATGGGCGGATCGTCGCTCGCGCCCGAGGTCATCACGGCATCCGCGGGCGTCCCCCTCGTGGTCCTCGACTCGACCGATCCCGAGCAGGTGGCCGCCGCACTGGCCGAGCGGATCGAGGCCACGGCGATCGTCGTCTCCTCGAAGTCCGGGTCCACGGCCGAGACCGACTCGCAGCGCCGGGCCTTCGAGGCTGCCTTCGAAGCCGCCGGCATCGACGCGAAGCAGCGCATCGTCGTCGTCACCGACCCCGGATCGCCCCTCGATGCGGCAAGCCGCGACGCCGGGTACCGCGCCGTGTTCAACGCGGACCCAACAGTAGGCGGCCGCTACTCCGCGCTCACGGCCTTCGGGCTCGTGCCGTCGGGGCTCGCCGGAGTCGACGTGCAGGCCTTCCTCGACGAGGCCGAGGAGGCCGCGGAGCTCCTTCGCGAGGACTCCGAGGACAACATCGGCCTCCAGCTCGGTGCCGCCCTCGGCGGCACGTCCCCGCTGCGCGACAAGATCGTCATCGTCGAAGACGGCTCGGGGATCGCGGGCTTCGCCGATTGGGCGGAACAGCTCATCGCGGAATCGACGGGCAAGATCGGCCGAGGCATCCTCCCCGTCGTCGCCTCGGTCGACTCCCCCGAGGTGAGCGACGGCGCGGCCGACGTGCTCATCGTCCGCCTCGTCTCCGCAGACAAGGACCCGTCGCTCGGCGCGAACGAGGCCGCGGTGGGCGGCTCGCTCGCCACCCAGCTGCTCGTCTGGGAGTTTGCCACCGCCGTTGCGGGGCGTCTCCTCGGGATCAACCCGTTCGACCAGCCCGACGTCGAGGCAGCCAAGGTCGCCGCGCGCGGGCTGCTCGATGCCCGTCCCGAGCCGACCCCCGCCCTGTTCACGGAGGGCTCGATCGAGGTGCGCGGCGGCGAGTGGCTCGGCGGCGCGGCGACGGTCGAGGAGGCTCTCAAGGCACTCCTGGCCCAGTTGAGCCCCGAAGGCTACCTGAGCGTCCAGGCGTACCTCGACCGCCTCGCGTTCCCGCAGCTCGAAAGCGTCCGTGACTCCTTCGCGAAGGCCACGGGTCGGCCGACCACATTCGGCTGGGGCCCCCGCTTCCTCCACTCGACTGGCCAGTACCACAAGGGCGGCCCCGCCGTCGGCGTGTTCCTGCAGATCACGGCGGCGACCGACGTCGACGTCGAAATCCCGGGACGCCCGTTCACGTTCGGCCAGCTCATCACGGCGCAGGCCGCAGGCGACGCCCAGGTGCTCGCCGAGCACGGACGCCCGGTGCTTCGCCTTCACCTGACCGACCGAGCAGCAGGCGTTCGGCAGCTGACCGAGCTCGTATCGGCGCTGGCCCGCTGAGGCATCGAGCCGTCGGCCCGGCCGCCACGGCCGGGCCGACGGCTTTGCTGCGCATTGTGTCGCGCTGACCGCCCACGATGGAATAGAAAGGCATCATGCCAGAGAACGACTACGGCGCGACCGGGACGAGGCGGCGCAATCCGCTGCGCGACTCTCGTGATCGGCGCCTGAACCGCATCGCGGGGCCGTCGTCGCTCGTCCTCTTCGGAGTGACCGGCGACCTGGCCCGCAAGAAGCTCATGCCCGCCGTCTATGACCTCGCCAACCGCGGCCTCCTTCCGCCGAGCTTCGCCCTCGTGGGCTTCGCCCGCCGCGAGTGGGAGAACGAGGACTTCGCGGAAGAGGTCAAGGCTTCGGTCAAGCAGTACGCCCGCACTCCCTTCGACGAGGCCGTGTGGGCCCAGCTCAACGAGGGCGTGCGCTTCGTACAGGGCTCGTTCGACGACGACGAGGCGTTCGAGCGCCTCAAAGTCACCCTCGACGAGCTCGACGAGAAGCGCGGCACACGGGGCAACCACGCCTTCTACCTCTCGATTCCGCCCAAGGCCTTCGAACAGGTCTGCCGACAGCTCTCCAAGCATGGACTCGCACAGGCCCAGGAGGGCAAGTGGCGCCGAGTCGTCATCGAGAAGCCGTTCGGGCACAATCTCGAGTCGGCCCGGCAGCTCAACGACATCGTCGAGTCGGTCTTCCCCGCGGACGCCGTGTTCCGCATCGACCACTACCTCGGCAAGGAGACGGTCCAGAACATCCTCGCGCTGCGTTTCGCGAACCAGCTGTTCGAGCCGATCTGGAACGCGAATTACGTCGACCACGTCCAGATCACGATGGCCGAGGACATCGGGACCGGCGGACGCGCGGGCTACTACGACGGCGTGGGCGCGGCCCGAGACGTCATCCAGAACCACCTGCTCCAGCTCCTCGCCCTCACCGCGATGGAGGAGCCGATCTCCTTCAACGCGGAGGACCTCCGCGCAGAGAAGGAGAAGGTGCTCGCGGCGGTTCGCCTCCCCGAAGACCTCTCCCTTCACTCCGCGCGCGGCCAGTTCGCGGGCGGATGGCAGGGCGGCGAGCTCGTCAAGGGCTATCTCGAAGAGGACGGCATCCCCGCCGACTCCACGACCGAGACCTACGCCGCGATCCGCGTGGACATCCACACGCGACGGTGGGCTGGCGTGCCGTTCTACCTCCGCGCCGGCAAGCGGCTCGGCCGCCGCGTGACCGAGATCGCCGTCGTGTTCAAGAAGGCGCCCAACCTCCTGTTCCGCGACCAGGGGACGGCAGAATTCGGCCAGAACGCCGTCGTGATCCGGGTCCAGCCGGACGAGGGCGCCACGATCCGATTCGGCTCGAAGGTTCCGGGCACCCAGATGGAGGTGCGGGACGTGAGCATGGACTTCGGCTACGGCCACTCGTTCACCGAGTCGTCGCCCGAAGCGTATGAGCGCCTCATCCTCGACGTGCTGCTCGGCGAGCCGCCGCTCTTCCCGCGCCACGAGGAAGTCGAGCTCTCGTGGAAGATCCTCGATCCCTTCGAGGAATACTGGGCGGAGACCGGCGACAAGCCCGAACCGTACGCACCTGGCAGCTGGGGCCCCGCGTCCGCGGACGTGCTCATGGCCCGCGACGGACGTTCTTGGAGGCGGCCATGATCATCGACCTTCCCCACACGACGACGTCGAAGGTCTCGAAGGAGCTCATGAACCTCCGCCATCAGGGCGGCGTCGTGGCTCTCGGACGGGTCCTCACGCTCGTTGTCATCACGAAGCACGGGTACGAGGAAGAGGCCATCGAGGCCGCCAACCAGGCGAGCCGCGAGCATCCGTGCCGCATCATCGTCCTCGTGGACTCGGGCCGCGACTCGGCGGACCGCATCGACGGCCAGATCCGCGTCGGCGGCGACGCAGGGGCGTCCGAGGTCGTCGTCCTGCGGGGCTACGGCCGGCTCGCGGAGGAAAACGAGTCGCTCGTCTCAGCGCTTCTCCTGCCCGACGCCCCGATCGTCGCGTGGTGGCCCCATGGGGCTCCCGTCGACGCGAGCGCCTCGTCGATCGGCTGCATCGCCCATCGGCGGATCACCGACTCGGGCAACGAGCCGGATCCCACCGAAGCGCTTTACCACATCCGCGAGACCTACCGCGCGGGCGATACAGACCTCGCATGGACGCGCCTCACGAACTGGCGCATCCAGCTCGCCGCGGCGCTCGACCAGGCGGACGATACCCCCGTGACGGCAGTGACCGTCGAAGGCGCGTCCGACTCGCCGAGCACGGTGCTGCTCGCGGCATGGCTCACCCTCGAGCTCGACGTTCCGGTCACGATCGTGTCCGATCCGGCGGGGACCGGCATTCGCCGCGTCCGCCTGAGCCGCGCGTCGGGCGACATCCAGCTCTACCGCCCGGGGCTCACGGTGGCCGAGCTCACGCAGCCGGGACAGCCGTCGCAGCGCATCGCGCTCCCCCGCCGCACCCTCGAGGACTGCCTCGCGGAGGAACTGCGCCGCCTCGATCCCGACGAGGTGTTCGGCGAAGTCCTTGCCGACGGGCTTCCGCGCACCAACCTGAGGAGTGTGACGCCCAGTGAGCGCTGATCCCCGTGTGAGCATCCATCCCGACTCGGGCGTGCTGCTCGCGGCGATCGCCGCGCGGCTCATCACGAAGCTTGTCGACACCCAGGACAGGTACGGGGACGCGACGATCGTCCTCACGGGCGGCACGATGGGCATCGGGACGCTTCGCGCCGTCGCCGAGTCCCCCGCGTGCGCCGCCGTCGACTGGTCGAAGGTCAATGTCTGGTGGGGCGACGAGCGCTTCGTCGCGGCAGACTCGCCGGACCGCAACGTCCTCCAGGCGCAGCGGGCCCTGCTCGACAGGCTGCCCCTCGACCCGGCGCGCGTCCACGTTCCGGGCGCCACGGGCGACTTCGAGACGGCCGACGACGCCGCAGCGGACTACGCGCGGCAGCTCGCCGACGCGGCGGCCCGTGAACACGCCGCGGACTTCTCCGACAGCAGGCCTGACGAGCCGGGCCTCCTCCCGCGTTTCGACGTCCTGCTCCTCGGGGTCGGCCCTGACGCGCACGTCGCGTCGCTCTTCCCAGAGATGGCAGGCATTCGGGAGACCGAGCGGACCGTCGTCGGCGTCGAGAACTCCCCGAAGCCGCCTCCCGCGCGCATCACGCTCACGCTCCCCGTGATCAAGTCGGCCGGAGAGGTCTGGATGCTCGTGGCGGGCGAGGACAAGGCTGGCGCCGTTGGCCTCGCCCTCGCGGGGGCGGGGACTGTCCAAGTACCGGCCGCCGGCGCCCGCGGCCGTGACCGCACGCTGTGGCTCATCGACGCCGCGGCAGCATCGAAGGTGCCCGAGAACCTCCTCCGCAAGGAGCCGGCCTCGGCCTGAGCAAGGCGAAAGGCATCACACCAGTTCGGGGGTCACGTCCTGTGGGTGTTCCACCCGCAGGACGCGACCCCCGAACGGTCAAGTGGCGGGAGCACCCGCAGGACGCGACCCTTAAAAGGGCGAGGGCGGGAACAGCGGTGCTGTTCCCGCCCTTGTGGCGCCCATGGACCGCTAGGACTCCCCGGCTCCGGAGAAGCGGAGGATGAGGCCGAGCGCGATGATCACGATTCCCCACGTGAGGCCGAGAATGATCGTGAAGCGGTTGAGATTCCGCTCAGCGACACCCGAGGACGCAAGCCCCGAGGACATCCCGCCGCCGAACATGTCCGACAGTCCGCCGCCGCGGCCCTTGTGCATGAGAATGAGCAGGGTCAGCAGCAGGCTCGTGATGCCGAGCAGGATCTGCAGGATGATCTGGAGTACTTGCACCGTGTTGCCTCGTGGCCTTCCCTCGAGTGGTTTGCGGGGTGGTCGTTATGCGCCCGCGTGGCTCTCGAACCTGACAATGCTAGCAAATTCGGCCGGATCGAGGCTCGCGCCGCCGACGAGCACGCCGTCGACATCGGGCTGGCCGAGGATCGCCGCCGCGTTCGCTGCCTTCACGGAGCCACCGTAGAGCAGGCGCGCCGCCGCTGCCGCCTCGAGGCCGAAGATGGTCGCAAGCTCGGCACGGATCGCGGCGCACATCTCCTGGGCGTCCTCCGGACCCGCGACCTCGCCCGTTCCGATGGCCCACACGGGCTCGTAGGCGACCACAAGCGTCGCGGCCTGCTCGGCCGTAAGGCCGTCGACGTCGGCCCGGAGCTGCGCGAGGGTGTGCTCGACGTGCTGGCCGGCCTGGCGCACGTCGAGGCCTTCGCCGACGCACAGCACGGGAACGAGCCCGTGCCGGTACGCGGCCTTCGTCTTGGCATTGAGAACCTCGTCGGTCTCACGGTGGATCGTGCGCCGCTCGCTGTGCCCCACCAGCGCGTACGCGCAGCCGAGCTTGGACAGGAAGGCCCCACTGATGTCCCCCGTGTAGGCTCCCGAGTCGAACTCCGAGAGGTCTTGGGCGCCGTAGTGGACCTTGAGGTCGTCACCGTGGACAAGGGTCTGGACGCCGCGGAGATCCGTGAAGGGCGGGAAGACGGCGACCTCGACGCGGCTGAAGTCGTGGCGCGCGTCGTCGAGGGTCCAGGCGAGCTTCTGGAGCAGCGTGATGCCCTGGACGTGGTCCATGTTCATCTTCCAGTTGCCGGCAATGAGCGGGGTGCGATCGAACGTTCCGTTCGAGGACGTGGTCACGATGTCTCCTGTCATGGTCCTGCGGCGTAGAGCGCGCCGCCCCGCCGAGAGGACGGGGCGGCGCGCTGGAGGTTCTGGAGGGCTAGGCTCCGAGGGCTGTGAGGCCCGGGAGCTCCTTGCCCTCGAGGTATTCGAGGCTCGCGCCGCCGCCCGTCGAGATGTGGCCGAACTGGTCGTCTGCGAAGCCGAGCGTGCGCACGGCAGCCGCAGAATCGCCGCCGCCCACGACGGTGAGCGCACCCGCCGTCGTCGCGTCGGCAAGCGCCTGCGCGACCGCCTTCGTTCCTGCTGCGAAGGCCGGGAACTCGAACACGCCCATAGGGCCGTTCCAGAACACGGTCTTCGCGGCGGCGATCTCCTTCGCGAAGGCCGCGGCGGTTTCGGGCCCGATGTCGAGGCCGATGCCCGCATCGACGAACGCGGTGCCTTCGATCGCGTCGGCAGAGGCCACCTCGTACTCGGCGTCGGCCGCGAACTTCGAGGCGACGACGACGTCGGTCGGGAGCACGAACTCGGTCCCAGCCGCGGCAGCCCGCTCGAGATACGCCTGGACGGTACCGATCTGGTCCTGCTCCAGGAGGCTCGAGCCGACCTTGTGGCCCTGGGCGGCCAGGAACGTGAACAGCATGCCGCCGCCCACGAGGATACGGTCCGCCTTGCCGATGAGGTTGTCGATCACCGCGAGCTTGTCCGAGACCTTCGAGCCGCCGAGCACGACGACGTAGGGCCGCTCGGCGCCCTCGGTGAGGCGCTTGAGCACCTCGACCTCGGCGCGCACGAGCTCGCCCAGATAGGCGGGCAGGATCGACGCGACGTCGTAGACGCTCGCGTGCTTGCGATGCACGGCCCCGAAGGCGTCGTCGACGTAAGCCCCGGTCTCACCCGTGAGCGCGGCAAGCTCACGCGCGAACTCAGCCCGTTCGGCGTCGTCCTTGCTCGTCTCGCGCGCGTCGAAGCGCACGTTCTCGAGCACGAGCACCTCGCGGTCGCCGAGGGCCGCGGCAAGCTCCTGCGCGCTCGGGCCCACGACATCGCCCGCGAGGCGCACCGGGAAGGCGGCAAGCTCCGCGAGACGGTCGACGGCGGGGCGCAGCGAATACTTCTCGTCCGGGGTCCCCTTGGGGCGGCCGAGGTGGGCCATGACGATGACCCGGGCGCCGGCGTCGGCCAGCTTGGCGATGACGGGCAGCGATGCGCGGACACGGCCGTCGTCGGTCACGGTGGAACCGTCGAGCGGCACGTTCAGGTCCGACCGGACCAGAACGTGCCGCCCACGGACACCATCGGCGAGCAGCTCGTCGAGAGTGTGTGCAGTCATGGACTCAGGCTATCCGAGTTCCCCGAACGTTACGGCCGGGTCTCAGAGCTTGGACGCGACGAGCTCGGCGAGGTCCACGAGGCGGTTCGAGTAGCCCCACTCGTTGTCGTACCACGAGACAACCTTGACCTGGTTGCCGATGACCTTCGTGAGGCCGGCATCGAAGATCGACGAGGCCGGGTCGGAGACGATGTCCGACGACACGATCGGGTCCTCGGTGTAGGTGAGGTAGCCCGCGAGCGGGCCGGACTCGGACGCGGCCTTGACCGCGGCGTTGACCTCGTCGCGCGTGACCTCGCGCGAAACCGTGACGGTGAGATCGGTCGCAGAGCCCGTGGGGACGGGGACGCGGATCGCGAAGCCGTCGAGCTTGCCCTTGAGCTCCGGGAGCACGAGGCCGATGGCCTTCGCGGCGCCCGTCGAGGTCGGAACCATGTTGATCGCGGCGGCGCGGGCGCGGCGGAGATCGCGGTGCGGGCCGTCCTGGAGGTTCTGGTCCGCGGTGTAGGCGTGCACCGTCGTCATGAGGCCGCGCTCGATGCCGAACGCGTCGTTGATGGCCTTGGCGAGCGGGCCCAGGCAGTTCGTGGTGCACGAGGCGTTCGAGATGATGCTGTGGTTCGCCGCGTCGTACGTGTCGTCGTTGACGCCCATGACGATCGTGACGTCCTCGTCCGTCGCCGGAGCCGAGATGATGACCTTCTTCGCACCAGCGTCGAGGTGCTTCTTCGCGTCCGCGGCCTTCGTGAAGAAGCCCGTGGACTCGATGACGATGTCGACGCCGAGCTCGCCCCACGGGAGGTTCGCGGGGTCGCGCTCCGCGAGGACCTTGATCTCGTTGCCGCCGACGACGATGTTGCCGTCGCGGGCCTCGACCTTCTCGCTCAGGCGGCCGGTCACCGAGTCGTACTTGAGCAGGTGGGCCAGAGTCTCGGGGCTCGTGAGGTCATTGACGGCCACGATCTCAAGGTCGGCACCCTGGGAAAGGGCGGCGCGGAAGAAGTTGCGGCCGATCCGGCCAAAGCCGTTGATGCCAATGCGGGTAGTCACTCTGGTAGCTCTCCTTGATGCTCAGCCGAGCATCCCACCTGGGTGACTGCTCGGACTGTCTGAACGGTCTCGCACATCATTGGGCAGAGATTTGCACAAGGAAAGGCCAGCAGCCCGAGTCTCCATTGTCCATGGCTGAAAGGCTGGTGAGCCTTTCCGCACCCCATCCTACGGAAAAAGGGCCCGTCCGTGAACAGACGGGCCCCCTTTCCGAGGTTTCGGCGTGAAATCCCTGCAATGTGACAGAAATCTCCCAGCCGACGGGCGCGGCCGCGAGGAACTCAGTCCTCACAGAACCGCACAAGGCTCACGCGGGCAGGACGAGCTTCTGCGCCCCGGCGCGGGCGCCCTCGAAGCGCTGCGCGACGTCGGCCCAGTTGACGATGTTCCAGAACGCCTTGACGTAGTCAGCCTTGACGTTGACGTAGTCGAGGTAGAACGCGTGCTCCCACATGTCGAGCATGAGCAGCGGGATGGTCCCGACAGGGACGTTGCCCTGCTGGTCGTAGAGCTGCTCGATGACGACGTTGCCGCCGAGGGGCTCGTACGCGAGGATCGCCCAGCCGGAGCCCTGGAGGCTCGTCGCCGCCGCGCTGAAGTGCGCCACAAACTTGTCGAACGAGCCGAACGACTCGTCGATCGCCGCGGCCAGCTCGCCCTCGGGCTTGTCGCCGCCCTCGGGCGAGAGGTTGTTCCAGAAGATCGAGTGGTTCGTGTGGCCGCCGAGGTGGAACGCGAGGTCCTTGCTGAGTCGCGTCACATCGGCAAAGTTGCCGGCTTCGCGGGCTTCCGCGAGCTTCTCGAGCGCCGTGTTGGCGCCTGCCACATACGCGGCGTGGTGCTTGTCGTGGTGGAGTTCCATGATCCGCGCCGAGATGTGCGGCTCGAGGGCCGCGTAGTCGTACGGGAGCTCAGGCAGTACGTAGGTCACAACAATCCTCCATCGGTCGGTTCCCCGCCGCGCGCTTGCATCGCGGGGCGGGCTGGTGACGGCTCCATCCTATGCAGATCCCCGCGCCCAACCGGAAGCTCGGCGGGCGGGAATCAGCCGTCAAGCATGTCCGGCGTAACGTTGGCGTCGGTGCCGGGGATTCCCGTCTCGACCGCCTTCTTGTCCGCCATCGCCAGGAGGCGGCGGATGCGGCCCGCGATCGCGTCCTTCGTGAGCGGCGGATCCGCGAGGCGCCCGAGCTCGTCAAGGCTTGCCTGCTTGTGCGCGACGCGGAGCTCGCCGGCGTACCGGAGGTGATCCGGCACGTCGTCCCCGAGGATCTCGAGAGCCCGCTCGACGCGCGCGCCCGCCGCGACCGCGGCCTGCGCCGAGCGGCGCAGATTGGCGTCGTCGAAATTGGCGAGCCGGTTCGCCGTCGCCCGCACCTCCTTGCGCATGCGGCGCTCCTCCCACGCCATGAGCGCGTCGTGCGCCCCCATGCGAGTGAGCAGCGCCGCGATCGTGTCGCCGTCGCGCACGACGACGCGGTCCACGCCGCGCACTTCGCGCGCCTTCGCGGCGATCCCCAGTCGGCGGGCCGCCCCGACGAGCGCGAGGGCCGCCTCGGGCCCTGGGCACGTCACTTCGAGCGACGACGAGCGGCCGGGCTCCGTGAGCGAGCCGTGGGCGAGGAACGCGCCGCGCCACACCGCTTCTGCGTCCGCCGCGGAGCCGTTGACGACTGCGGACGGCAGCCCCCGGACGGGGCGGCCGCGGTTGTCGAGCAGCCCGGTCTGGCGTGCGAGGGCCTCGCCCTCGCGGACGACCCGGATCACGTAGCGGCTCCCGCGGCGCAGCCCGCCGCCCGAGACGACGATGATCTCGGCCGAGTGGCCGTACACCTCGGAGATCGCCGTCCTGAGCCGCCGCGCTGTCGACGCGAGATCGACCTCAGCCTCGATGACGATACGGCCCGAGATGATGTGAAGCCCCCCGGCGAAGCGAAGCATCGCCGAGACCTCGGCCTTCCGCTCGGACGACTTCTTGACGGCGAGATGCGAGAGCTCTTCCTTGACGCTCTGGGTCAGTGCCACGCGAGTGCCTCCCGTGCTGCTTCGGACGCGTTCTGCGCTGCCATCATCCAATCCCCTGTCGACATGCCCTCGATCATCCGGCGTCACTTGCTGTTGCCGGAGAACACTTCGTGATACGCCGCAGCGAGCCGCAAGGGATCGTGCACGGCGCGCTGGCCGGAAACTCCCACTCTACCGAAGTGGACCTCGGCACCGAGTTCCGCCGCCGCGCGCTCGAACTCGGCGGGATCCCCGACCGTGCCGATCTCGGCCACGACGGCGTCCACCGTGAACTCCGGCGCCGTGCGCTGGAGGACCCGAAGGTGGTCCGATGCCGTCATGCCGCTCGTCTCCTTCGTGTCGCTCAGGAGGTTCATGGCGAGGCAGCGCCGGGCCGGCGTGTCGGAGAGCGCCTGGCGCATCTCGGGCAGGAGGAGATGCGGGAGGACCGATGTGTACCACGAGCCCGGGCCCAGCACGATCCAATCCGCAAACTCGATCGCACTTAGGGCCTCGGGGCATGCCGGAGCGTCCTCGGGCAGGAGCCGGACGTCTTCGAGCCGGCCCGCGACGGCGCACGCCGCCTGGCCCCGGATGAGCTCGCCTGGGCCGCCCGCCGGGGAGGCGACCGTGCCCTCGATCATGAGCGGAACCTGGGACATCGGGAGCACTTCGCCGCGCGCGCCGAGCAGCGCGCCGGCCCACCGGAGCCCGTCGACGACGTCCCCGAGGAGTTCGCACAGCGTCATGATGAGCAGATTGCCCATGGCGTGGTTCTCGAGGCCACTCGTTCCCGCGGGCGACCGGAACCGATGCTGCATGACGTCACGCCACGTCCGGCCCCAGTCGGTGTCGTCGCACAGGGCAGCGAGGGCCATGCGGAGATCCCCCGGCGGGATGACGCCGAAGTCGCGGCGCAGGCGCCCGGAGGAGCCGCCGTCGTCGGCGACCGTGACGACCGCAGTGAGATCCGCCGTCAGGAGGCGGAGCGCAGAGAGGGAGGCTGCAAGCCCGTGGCCCCCTCCAAGCGCGACGACGGAGGGACCCTTCGGCGTTCCGCCCGAGGTTCCCGTGCCCGGCGGGACGAGAGGGAGCTGACCGGTGAACACCGCGGCGTCACTCCCGCCCGAGGTCGCGATGCGAGGTCGTCACCGTGACGCGGGGCTGCTGTGCGAGGCGCTTCGAGAGCTCCTCGGCGATCGCCACCGAGCGATGCTTGCCGCCGGTGCAGCCCACGGCGATAGTCGCGTAGTGCTTGTTCTCCTTGCGGTAGCCCGCGAGGACAGGCTCGAGGGCGTGGACGAAACGGGTCACGAACTCCTCCGCGCCGCTCGCGACGAGGACGTAGTCGCGCACATCCGGATCGAGGCCAGTGTGCGGGCGGAGCTGCGGGATCCAGTGCGGATTCGGAAGGAAGCGCACGTCCGCGACGTAGTTGGCATCGGCGGGCAGCCCATACTTGAAGCCGAAGCTCATGACGTTGAGCCGCAGGGTCACGGGCCCCTTCTCCGAGAAGAGCTCCGTGATCGCCGTCGCGAGTCCGTGCACGTTGTAGTCCGACGTGTCGAGCACGAGCGTGGACTGCTCCCTGAGCTCTGCGAGGAGCGCCCGCTCGGCCGTGATGCCGTCCAGGATGCGGCCCCCGCCCTGCAGCGGATGCGGGCGGCGGCCCTGCTCGAAGCGGCGGATGAGCACGTCGTCGCTCGAGTCGAGGAACAGGACCCGGTACTCGATGCCCCGCGTATCGAGCGCGTGCAGCGCCTCGCGAATGTCCGCGAAGAGCGCCTTGCTGCGCACGTCCATGACGACGGCGAGCTTCGGGATCTTGTCCGAGGCGTGGACGATGAGCTCCGAGAGCGTGCCAAGGAGCTGCGGGGGCAGGTTCTCGACGACGTACCAGCCGTGGTCCTCGAGCGCGTTCGCGGCCGTACTGCGCCCCGCGCCCGACATGCCGGTCACGATGAGGAACTCGGCCGACTGCGGCTTGACTGGCAGCAGCTCAGTGGGCTCGTGCGGGTCCGCCGCGCTGGTCTGGGTCATGCGCCCAGCCTAGCCAATCAGTCGAGGATTTCGCCGGTGCTGAGGTTCACCGCCGGTTCGGTTTCGTCGGCCTCGGCGCCGTGGAACGTCGCGAAGACCGTCGCCGCGAGCGACGGGCCAACTCCGCCGACCTCGGCGAGCTCCTCCGCCGTCGCCGCGCGGAGACGCCTGAGCGAGCCGAAATGCGCGAGGAGCGCCTTCTTGCGGGCCGGGCCGAGACCCGGAATCTCGTCGAGGGCGGACGCCGTCATGGCCTTGCCACGCCGCTGGCGATGGAACGTGATCGCGAAGCGGTGCGCCTCGTCCCGGATGCGCTGGAGGAGGTAGAGGCCCTGCGAGGCCCGCGGGAGGATGACTGGGAAGTCCCCCTCGGGAAGCCACACCTCCTCGAGCCGCTTCGCGAGGCCCACGACGCGCACCTCGTCGTCCCCGATGCCAAGTGCGGCAAGGGCCTTGGCCGCGGCTGCGACCTGGGGCTGGCCGCCGTCGACGACGACGAGGTTGGGCGGGTAGGCGAACTTGCGGTTCTGGTCCCTCTCCTCGACGGGGAGGTCCCGCTCCGCGAGATAGTTGCGGAAGCGGCGCGTGAGCACGTCGTGCATCGCGGCCGTATCGTCCCTCGCCGCCTCGCCCGAGATCGCGAACTTGCGGTACTCGGACTTCTTCGCGAGGCCGTCCTCCACGACGACCATGGACGCGACGACGTTCGTGCCCTGGACATGGGAGATGTCGAAGCTCTCGATGCGCAGGGGCGGCTCGGTGAGCTCGAGTGCCTCCTGGAGCTCTTGGAGCGCGAGGGACCGGTTCGTGATGTCCCCCGCGCGGCGGATCTTGTGAAGCCTGAGGGCCTGCACGGCGTTCTCATGCACGGTCTTCGCGAGCGCGGCCTTGTCACCCCGCCGCGGAACCCGCAGATCGACCTTGGCCCCGCGGAGGCCCGAGAGCCAAATGGTGAGCTGGTCGGCGTCGTCCGGCATTGCGGGAACGAGGACCTCGCGGGGAATCCGCGCGTCCGTCTCGGCCTGCGCGCCGTACACCTGCTGGAGCAGGTGCTCGACGAGGGCGGGACCGGACGCCTCCTCGACCTTCTCGACCACCCAGCCGCGCTGGCCGCGGATGCGTCCGCCGCGGACGTGGAAGACCTGGACTGCAGCCTCGAGATCGTCTTCCTCGACCGCGAACACATCCGCATCGGTATCCTCCGAGAGCACGACGGCGTTGCGCTCGAAGACCTTCTTCATCGCGATGACGTCGTCTCGGAGGGCCGCCGCCGTCTCGAAGTCGAGCTCGTCCGCGGCTGCGGCCATTTTCTTCTCGAGCTGCGAGATGAAGCGTGTGGCCTCGCCGCCCATGAACGCGCAGAAGTCCTCGGCGATCGCGTAGTGCTCGTCGGGGGCCACCCGGCCGACGCACGGCGCGGAGCACTTGTCGATGTAGCCGAGGAGGCACGGGCGGCCGCTCTGCTCGGCCCGCCGGAACACCCCGGCGCTGCAGCTCCGCACGGGGAAGACCTTGAGCAGGGTGTCCATCGTCTCCCGGATAGCGCCCGCTGTGTATGGCCCGAAATACCTCGTGCCCTTGCGGCGGTCGCCGCGCATGACCTGGACGCGGGGGAACTTCTCCCCCATCGTGACCGCGAGATACGGATACGTCTTGTCGTCGCGGAACGCGAGGTTGAACCGGGGATCGAACTCCTTGATCCACGTGTATTCGAGCTGAAGCGCCTCGAGCTCGCTCCCCACGACCGTCCACTCGACGCTCGCGGCAGAATGCACCATCGCGTACGTCTTCGGCAGGAGCGTGGCGGGATTCGCGAAGTAGGACGTCAGGCGCTGGCGAAGGTTCTTCGCCTTGCCGACGTAGATGACGCGCCCGTGCGGATCACGGAACCTGTAGACGCCCGGATCGGTCGGGATCTCGCCCGTCTTCGGCCGGTAGCTCGCTGGATCTGCCACCGCTCCAGTCTAGTAAGGGCGGGAGGGCAGGGGTGCAAAAGAGGGGTGGGGAGGGCCTACTCGTGGGCCGGGGGCTTGTTGTAGCCGTCGGCGCGTTCCTGCCCGCTCAAGGCCGCGATCGCGTCCATGATCCGGTCCGTCGCCTCACGCCGCACGGGAAGCGAATGGTCGGGGCCCAGCTTGTCGAAGTAGAGCGGCTCGCCCACCCGCATGCTGAAATGCTGGGGCCGGACAGTGTTCTTCCCGGCCGGCTGGAGCTTTTCGGTGCCTTCGAGTCCCACAGGCACCACGGGAGCGCCCGTGGTGAGCGTGAGCCAGCCGACGCCCGTGCGCCCGCGGTAGAGAAGCCCGTCGCGCGAGCGCGTCCCCTCCGGATAGATGCCCACTCCTTCGCCGCGCTCGAGGACGTCGAGGAGCGTCTTGAGGGCCGCCACGCTTGCGGCCTGCTCGCCGCGTTCGACCGGGATCGAGCCGACGCCCTCGAAGAAGGACTTCATGATCTTGCCCTTGACGCCGCGGCCCGTGAAGTACTCGGCCTTCGCGAAGAAGCCGACTTTGCGGGGCATGAGGGCCTGGATGATCACAGAGTCGAGAAACGAGAGATGGTTGGATGCGACGATGAACGGCCCGTCCTGCGGGACGTTCTCGAGGCCAGTCACGGTCGGGCGGCACAGGCCCGCGATGAGGGCGCGGATGCTCGTCCGGCTTGCCTGGTACATCAGCGGCACGAATCGGCCTCCACGGGTTCGGGGTCAGCGGAACCGGACAGAACAGGGGCAGCAACGGCGGCGACCGCGCGACCGTCCAGAGGGAGGAGCCGTTCGACGGCGTCGCCCGCCTCTCGCGCGTCCGCCACACGGGCCGCGAGGTCAAGGGCCTCGAGCTCGCCGGGCTCGGCGAAGCCCCACGTAACGGCGATACATGGGAGGCCGTTCGCCGCGGCCCCGGCCGCGTCGTGGCGCCGGTCGCCGATCATGACCGAGCGTTCCGGCGCCGCGTGGTTGACCGAGAGCGCCGCGGCGACGATGCTCGCCTTGCCGTCGGCGAGCGGGGGCAGCGTCTCGTCGTCCGGGGCCCCATGGATGCTGTGGAAGCGTGAGTCGAGACCTTGGATGGTGAGGAGCTTCTTCGCAAGCGATTCGGGCTTCTGCGTCGCCACCGCGAGGTGGTAGCCGGCTTCGCGGAGCCGATCGAGAAGCTCGCGAATGCCGGGATACGGCCGGCTCTGCGCCATCCCGGCCGAGATGTAGCGGCGCCGGTACGCATGGACGACGGCGGGCACAACCTCGGCGGGCACGTCCGCGAGGCGAGCGAGGGACTCGACGAGCGGCGGCCCCACCATGGAGTCGAGGGTCGCGGCGTCGGGGACGGGCAGGCCGTGGGCTTCGAGGGCGAAGGCAATCCCGCCGGTGATGCTTCCGGCGGGATCCACGAGCGTGCCATCCAGGTCGAAGATCACGAGCGCCGGGCTGTCTGTCACCGGGACAGTCTCGCACACCGATCGGTATGCCTAAAACTCACATGAGTCCCCGGGCATATTGGGCTCGGGGGGCGAACGCCGTGCATGCCGTGGCATTCATCGATCAGCGCGCAAACATCTCCGCGAGGAAGCGTCCCGTGTGGCTCGCGTCGACCTTGGCTACATCCTCGGGTGTACCCGTCGCGATCACCTGACCGCCTCCAGAGCCGCCGTCTGGGCCCAGGTCGATGATCCAGTCGGCGCTCTTGATGACGTCGAGGTTGTGCTCAATCGTGATGACCGAGTTGCCCTTCTCCACGAGGCCCTGGAGCACGAGCAGGAGTTTGCGGATGTCCTCGAAGTGAAGACCCGTCGTGGGCTCGTCGAGCACATAGACGCTGCGCCCGTTCGAGCGCCGCTGGAGCTCCGACGCGAGTTTGACGCGCTGCGCCTCGCCGCCCGAGAGGGTCGTTGCGGGCTGCCCCAGCCGCACGTAGCCGAGGCCCACGTCCACAAGCGTGTTCAGGTGCCGCGAGATCGGGCCGAAGGCCGCGAAGAACTCGGCTGCCTCGTCGATCGGCATGTCGAGCACGTCCGCGATGGTCTTGCCCTTGTAGTGGACCTCGAGAGTCTCGCGGTTGTATCGGGCGCCGTGGCACACTTCGCACGGGACGTACACATCCGGCAGGAAGTTCATCTCGATCTTGATCGTGCCATCGCCCGAGCACGCCTCGCACCGGCCGCCCTTGACGTTGAAGGAGAAGCGCCCGGGCTGATAGCCGCGGACCTTCGCCTCCGTCGTCTCGGCGAAGAGCTTGCGGATGTGGTCGAACACCCCCGTGTACGTCGCCGGATTCGAGCGCGGCGTGCGGCCGATCGGGCTCTGATCGACGTGGATGACCTTGTCGAGGTGCTCGAGTCCCTCCACGCGGGTGTGGCGCCCGGCCACCTGCTTGGCGCCGTTGAGCCGGTTCGCGAGGACCTTGTACAGGATCTCGTTCACGAGAGTGGACTTCCCCGAGCCGCTCACGCCCGTGACCGCGGTGAGGACGCCGAGCGGGAACGTCACATCGACGTCGCGAAGATTGTGCTCCCGCGCGCCGACGACTTTGAGCTGGCGCTTGCGCTCGATGGGCCGCCTCTTCCGCGGCACCTCGATCTGCCGGCGGCCGGACAGATAATCGCCCGTGAGGGAGCCGTGGTTTTCGAGGAGCCCGGCGAGGGGCCCCGAATGGACGACGTTGCCGCCGTGCTCCCCGGCTCCCGGGCCGATATCGACAATCCAGTCGGCCTCATGGATCGTGTCCTCGTCGTGCTCGACGACGATGAGCGTGTTCCCGAGGTCGCGAAGCCTTGTGAGGGTCTCGATGAGGCGGCGGTTGTCCCGCTGGTGGAGGCCGATGCTCGGCTCGTCGAGCACGTACAGGACGCCGACGAGGCCCGAGCCGATCTGGGTCGCGAGCCGGATGCGCTGGGCCTCGCCGCCAGAGAGCGTCCCAGCGGCGCGTTCGAGGTTGAGGTACTCGAGCCCCACGTCGAGCAGGAACGCGAGCCGCGCGTCAATCTCCTTGAGCACCTGATGGGCGATGTGGCGCTCGCGCTCGGTCAGATCGAGCGTCGCGAGGAACTCGCTGGCCTCGCGGAGGGGCAGGGCACAGACCTGGGCGATCGACTTTCCGCCCACGAGGACGGAGAGCGACGCCGGGTTGAGGCGCGCTCCCCCGCATTCGGGGCACGGAATTTCGCGCATGTATTCCGCGTAGCGATCCCGCGCGTAGTCAGACTCGGTCTCGGCGTGCTTGCGCTGGATATACGACACCGCGCCCTCGAAGCCCGTGCTGTACTTGCGCTCGCGTCCGAAGCGATTGCGGTACTGGACCACGACTTTGTGGTCCTTCCCGTACAGGACCGCGTCCCGCGCGTACTGCGGGAGGCTGTGCCACGCCGTGTTCATCGAGAAGCCGAGCTCGTCGGAGAGGCCTTCGAGGAGACGCGTCCAGTATTCCTGGGTTGCCGTTCCGAGGGACCACGGCGCGATGGCGCCCTCGCCGAGGCTCAGCTCGGGGTCGGGGACGACGAGCTCCTCGTCGACCTCGAGCTTCGTGCCGATCCCCGTGCACGCGGGGCACGCACCGAAGGGGTTGTTGAACGAGAACGAGCGCGGCTCGATCTCATCGATCGCGAGCGGATGCTCGTTCGGGCACGCGAGGTGCTCCGAGAACGCGCGCGTGCGGCCATCGTCGTCCGGCGCGACGTCGACGAAATCGGCGACCACGCGTCCCTCGGCGAGCCCGAGCGCCGTCTCGACCGAATCGGCGAGGCGCTGGCGGATGCCCTCCTTGACGACGAGGCGGTCGACGACGACCTCGATCGTGTGCTTGAACTGCTTGCCGAGCTTGGGCGCCTCGGAGAGCTGCACGAGCTCGCCGTCGACCCGTGCGCGCGCGTACCCCTTCGCCGCGAGCTCCTTGAAGAGATCCACGAATTCGCCCTTGCGCCCGCGCACAACCGGCGCGAGGATCTGGAAGCGCGTGCCGTCCGCGAGCTCGAGAAGCTGGTCGACGATCTGCTGCGGCGTCTGCCGCGTCACGGGCTCGTGGCAGATCGGGCAGTGCGGCCGCCCGACGCGTGCCCACAGGAGGCGCATGTAGTCGTAGATCTCGGTGATCGTCCCCACGGTCGAGCGCGGGTTCTTGCTCGTCGACTTCTGGTCGATGGAGACGGCGGGCGAGAGCCCCTCGATGAAGTCGACGTCTGGCTTGTCGACCTGGCCGAGGAACTGCCGAGCGTAGGCCGAGAGGGACTCGACGTAGCGTCGCTGGCCTTCCGCGAAGATCGTGTCGAATGCGAGCGAAGACTTCCCCGATCCCGAGAGGCCGGTGAAGACGATCATCGCGTCGCGGGGCAGGTCGAGGTCCACGTTCCGGAGATTGTGCTCCCGGGCCCCCTTGACGACGAGCCTCGAGAGATCGGCCCGAAGGGCACTCACGGGTGCGTCATCCCGCGCATGGACGCCGTCATTCGCCAGATCCGTGGGTGTGGGAGCAGTCTGCACGGGACCATGCTAGTCGAAAACGTCTTCGAACTTCCAACGGCGCCGCGGAGGCCCCCTGAGCCATTCAGCGCGCACGTGTCCCGCTCACAGCCGCGAGTACGCCTGTTCGACGAGCCGGACGGCCTCTTCGAGCTCGCATCCGCGCGCCCTCGCTGCCGCCGCGTACGCGGCGGCGGCCGCCGTGAGCTCTTCCTCACGCGCGTCCCGCGGTGCGACGACGGTTCCCGCGCGCCCCCGCGTGACGACGATCTTGGCCTCCTCGAGCTCGCGGTAAGCGCGTGCCACGGTGTGGGGAGCGACCCCGAGTTCGGCCGCGAGAGAGCGAACGGGCGGGAGCCGCCGCCCCGCGGGGAGGCCGCCGAGCGCCACGAGATCGGCGACATGCCGCCGGAGCTGTTCGAAGAGGGGCGTCGAATGGCTCTGGTCGGGACGCCACGCCCCGGGAAACTGCGCTTCCTGCATGCGCACCAGAGTAGCCCCGCCCAGCGCTGACCACATCGGGCCGCATCGGGCCGCACCGACCTAGACTGGCGCCATGACGAGCCTCCTCCACGACCTCGAGCACGTCACCGTCCGCTGCGCTGCGGTCGGCGACATGGACAACAACGTCTACGTCATTACGGCGAAGGAATCAGGCGATCAGGTGCTCATCGACGCCGCCGACGATCTCCCGGCCATCCGGGCGCTTCTTGCAGAGGGAGCCGGAGACACATCGGCGCCTGCCAAGCTCGCCCTCATTGCGACCACCCACCAGCATTGGGACCACGTTCGGGCCCTCGAGGGTCTCGTGGCCGAGACCGGCGCCCACACGGCCGCGGGGCGGCAGGACGTGTCCGGCATCCCCGTGCCGGTCGACGTCGTGCTCGACCACGGCGACGTGGGGAACTTCAATGGCTTCGACCTCACCGCGGTCCACCTGCGCGGCCACACCCCGGGCTCGATCGCGTACGTCCTCAAGGACGACGGCGGCCCGCACCTCATCTTCTCGGGCGACTCGCTGTTCCCCGGCGGCGTGGGCAACACGCAGAAGGATCCCGATCGCTTCACCCTGTTGATCCAGGATGTCGTCGAGCGGCTTTTCGACGTCTACCCGGACGACGCCGTCGTCTACCCCGGACACGGCGCGCCGACGACGCTCGGCACGGAACGCCCGCATCTCGAGGAGTGGCGCGCCCGCGGCTGGTGACTTGAGAACCGGCGGGCGCACGGCTCAGACGAGGTAGGCGAGGCCGTCCGGCTTCCGCCCGACGCAGAAGATGCGGCGGAACGGAAACACCGTGCCGTCATCGCGCGCAGGGTACGCGTCGAGCAGGAGCTGGTTGTACTGCTCTTCGAACTGCGCGCCTTCCTCGGGCGTGAGCGCATCGAGAACGGGCCTCAGCGTCGCGCCGCGGACCCAGTTGAGCACCGGATCTTCGCCCGCGAGCACCTGGAGGTACGTCGTTTCCCAGACGTCGGCTTCCCAGCCCGCCGCGAGCATGAGCTCGAGATATTCGGCGGGCTCCCCGACGGCGTCGCTGTGACGCAGCACGCCGCGGAGCCTCCGCTCCCACTGGGACGACTCGGCGAGCTCGCGCAGGAGGGTGTGGGACGGCGCCCCGAAGTTCCCGGGCACCTGGACGGCGAGCCACGCGCCCGGGGCGAGCTGCTCGAGCCAGCGGCCGATGAGCGCCTGGTGCCCCGGCACCCACTGGAGCGCAGCGTTCGAGACGACCACGTCGACGTCGTCCTCCGGCTCCCAGGCCACAATCTCGCCGAGTCGGAAGCTCAGGCGGGGACGCCCCGGCGTCGTCCGGTCGGCGGCCGCGATCATGTCCGGCGAGCTGTCGACTCCCTCGACGAGGGCCTCCGGCCAGCGGTCCGCGAGCGCGGCGGTGAGTGCCCCGGGCCCGCAGCCCAAGTCGACGACGTGGCTGGGCGATTCGGCGCCGATGCGCGAGGTGAGGTCGAAGAACGGCCGTCCCCGATGGTCGCCGAAGCGGACGTAGAGGGCAGGATCCCACGTGGGCGAAGCACTCATGGCTCCACGCTAATCCGGATAGGCTGAACCCGCCATGAGACTCGACCAGCTCCTCCCCGACGCCCACACGACCGCGACGATTGACGATCTCCCCGACGCTGTCTACGAGGCGTTCGTCCGCTGGGCCGAGGGCCGTGGCCTCTCCCTCTATCCCGCGCAGGACGAGGCGGTCATGGAGCTAGTGCAGGGCAACAACGTGATCCTTGCGACGCCGACGGGCTCGGGGAAGTCGCTCGTCGCGATCGCGGCGCACTTCTACGGGCTCGCGACGGGCCTGCGGAGCTACTACACAGCGCCCATCAAGGCGCTCGTCTCGGAGAAATTCTTCGCCCTGTGCGAGATCTTCGGCGCGGAGAACGTCGGCATGATCACGGGCGATTCCTCGGTCAACGGGCAGGCGCCGATCATCTGCTGCACGGCCGAGATCCTCGCCAACCACGCACTCCGTGAAGGGGCCGCGGCCGAGCTCGGCCCCGTGGTCATGGACGAATTCCACTTCTACTCCGACCCCCAGCGCGGCTGGGCCTGGCAGGTGCCGCTGCTCGAGCTCCCCCAGGCGCAGTTCCTCCTGATGAGCGCGACGCTCGGCGACGTGAGCCGCTTCGAGAAGGAGCTCGCCGAGCGCACAGGGCGGACGACGACGACCGTCGCCGGTGCCGAGCGGCCCATCCCGCTGCATTACTACTACGAGGAGAAGCCCGTCCACGAGACGCTCGAGGAGCTTCTCGCGACGAAGCAGGCGCCCGTCTACGTGGTGCATTTTAGCCAGCTCGAGGCCATCGAGCGGGCCCAGCAGCTCATGAGCGTCAACATGTGCACGCGCGAGGAGAAGGACCGCATCGCCGAGCTGATCGGGCGCTTCCGGTTCGCTGCCGGATTCGGCAAGACCCTCAACCGGCTCGTGCGGCACGGCATCGGCGTGCACCACGCGGGCATGCTGCCCAAGTACCGCCGCCTCGTCGAGCAGCTCGCCCAGGCGGGGCTCCTCAAGGTCATCTGCGGGACCGACACGCTCGGGGTGGGGATCAACGTGCCCATCCGCACGGTGCTCCTCACGGCCCTCACGAAATTCGACGGGCAGCGGATGCGTCACCTCAACGCACGCGAATTCCACCAGATCGCGGGCCGCGCCGGCCGCGCGGGGTTCGACACGGCGGGGACCGTCGTCGTCCAGGCGCCCGAGCACGTCATCGAGAACAACCGCGCCCTCGAGAAAGCCCGTGCGAAGTTCGGCGACGACGCCCGCAAGCTCCGCCAAGTCATCAGGAAGAAGCCGCCCGAGGGCTTCATCTCGTGGGGGCAGCCCACGTTCGAGCGGCTCGTCGGCGCGGCACCCGAACCGCTCACGTCGAGCTTCACGGTCACCCACGCGATGCTCCTCAACCTCGTCGCACGGCCCGGCAATCCCGTCGCCGCGGCGCGCCGGCTGCTCGAGGAGAACCACGAATCACGCCAAGTGCAGCTGCGGCTCATGCGACGCGCCCTCGGGATCCTGCGCGAACTGCTCGCGGCCGGTGTCGTCGAACGCATCCCGGACGAAGAGCGGACCGCCGAGGACCGCGCAAGCGGCCGGACGCTGCGCCTCACCGTCGACCTCCAGGAGAACTTCGCGCTCAACCAGCCCCTCTCGCCCTTCGCGCTCGCCGCACTCGACCTGCTCGGGCCGGAGACGCCGTCGTACGCCCTCGACGTCGTCTCCGTCATCGAGGCGACGCTCGAGAAGCCGCGGCAGATCCTCTCCGCCCAGCTCAAGCGCGCCCGCGCCGACGCCGTCGCGGCGATGAAGGCCGAAGGCCTCGAATACACCGAGAGGATGGCCCTCCTCGACACGGTCGCCTACCCCGAACCCCTCAAAGAACTCCTCGAGGCCGCGTTCGAGGAATACCGCAAGCACGCGCCCTGGGTCGGCGACTTCGAGCTCGCCCCCAAGTCGGTCGTGCGGGACATGTACGAGCGCGCGATGGACTTCGGGGAATTCGTGCAGTACTACTCCCTCGCGCGCAGCGAGGGCATCGTGCTCCGGTACCTCACGGACGCGTACAAGGCACTCAGCCAGACCGTGCCGCAGGACGCGCTCCGCGAAGACCTCGAAGACCTCGTGGCTTGGCTGGGCGAGCTCGTCAGGCAGGTAGACTCGAGCCTCCTCGACGAGTGGGAGGAGCTCACGAGCGGCCACGAGCTGCACCCACACGATGCGCCCCCTCCCCCGCCGCCCGCCCTCACCACGAACCCCCGGGCGTTCCGGGTCATGGTGCGCAATGAGCTCTTCCGCCGCGTCGAGCTGTTCGCCGATGAGGACTCGAAGGCGCTCGCCGAACTGGACGAGGGCGCAGGATTCGGCGTCGACGCATGGGAGGAGGCGCTCGACGCCTACTTCGAAGAGCACGAGGACATCGGCACGGGTCCCGACGCACGCGGGCCACAGCTGCTCATCATCGACGAGAAGCCGGGTGTGTGGCACGCCCGGCAGATCTTCGACGATCCTGCCGGCCACCACGACTGGGGCTTCTCGGCGGACATCGACCTCGCGGCGAGCGACGAGGCGGGCTCCGCCGTCATCCGTGTGAAGCAGATCGGGCGGCTCGGAGGCTAGGTTAGGAGCATGAGCCTTTCCCCGGTCACGACCACGCTTCGCCCAGCTCGGCCTGACGACGTCCCCGCCGTCCTCGAACTCATTCACGATCTCGCGGTCTACGAGCGGGAGCCGAACGCGGTGAAGAACACCGTTCCAGTGCTGACCGAGCAGCTCTTCGGTGACAATCCGGCGATCTTCGCCCACGTGGTGGAAGAGGAAGGCCGGGTGCTGGGATTCGCCCTGTGGTTCCTCAACTATTCGACGTGGGAGGGCACGCACGGGATCTACCTCGAAGACCTCTACGTGCGCCCCGAGACGCGTGGCCGCGGCTACGGCAAGCTGCTCCTCGCGGAGCTCGCGCGCATCGCCGTCGAACGCGGGTACGCGCGCGTGGAATGGAGCGTGCTCAAGTGGAACGAGCCCTCGATCGGCTTCTACAAGAGCCTCGGGGCGCGGGCCATGGACGAATGGGACACCTTTCGGCTGACCGGCGACGCCCTCGCGGCGTTCGGGTCGCCCGAGTGAGCGCACCCCGATGAGCACCGCGCAGGCGGCACGGCACCGGGTCGTCGCGGAGCACGCGTTCCGCGGGATGCGCACCGTCGAGCACGTGTTCGCCGTTCCGCTCGATCACGGCGACCCCGGCGGCGAGCAGATCGAGGTGTTCGCGCGCGAGATTGCCTCCGCCGCGCACCCGGCGGAGGTCGCCGCGCGGCTCCCGTGGCTCGTCTACCTCCAAGGCGGGCCCGGCGGACGCGGCAACCGCGTGACGTCCCTCGCAGGCTGGATGAAGGAGGCCGCCAAGGAATTCCGCATCCTCATGCTCGACCAGCGCGGCACAGGACTCTCGACGCCTGCGGACCGGACCACCCTTCCGCTCCGCGGCGGGCCCGACGAGCAGGCGGAATACCTCAGCCATTTCCGTGCCGACTCGATCGTCCTCGACTGCGAGGCCATCCGGCGCGCGCTCGGTTCCGGTCCCTGGACCGCCTACGGGCAGAGCTTCGGCGGCTTCTGCGCCCTGACCTACCTTTCGCTCGCCCCCAACGGGCTCAAGGAGGTGCTCATCACGGGCGGCCTCGCCCCGCTCGACGGGCCCGCCGACCGCGTGTACCGTGCGACCTACGCACGCCTCGCGGCGCGCAACGCCGAATACTTCGCGTGGTACCCCGAGGACCGTGCCCGCGTCACCGAGATCATCGAGCACGTCCGCGCGAGCGACGAACGGCTCCCCGACGGGAGCCGGCTCACCCCCGAGCGCTTCCAGCTTGTGGGCAACCTCCTCGGCGGGAACACGCGCGTCGACTCGCTGCACTGCCTGCTCGAGGACGCGTTCACGCGCGGGACCGACGGCACGCGCCTTGCGGACGCGTTCCTCACCCAGGTGCACGCGATCGTGACCCGCGCTTCCAATCCGCTCTACGCCGTCCTCCACGAGTCCATCTACGCGCAGGGCGAGGCCTCCGGGTGGGCCGCGTGGCGCGTCCTCGACGAATACCCCGGCTTCCGGGCGGACGCGCCCGAACCGCTCCTCCTGGGCGAGATGGTCTGCCCGTGGATCTTCGAGCAGGATCCCGCGCTCGTTCCGCTCGCCGAGACGGCGCAGCTGCTCGCCCAGAAGTCGGGCTGGGGCGCGCTCTACGACCCGGCGCAGCTCGCCGAGAACATCGTTCCGGCCGCCGCGGCGGTGTACCGCGACGACATCTACGTTGACAGGGATCTCTCGCTCGAGACCGCGGACCGCGTTCGGGGCTTGCGCGTGTGGGAGACCGCGGACTTCCATCACGATGGCATCGCGGACGACGGCGAGGCCATCTTCGCGAGGCTGCTCTCCATGGTGCGCGAGCAGTAGCGTCCGTTCGTCACCTGACGCGGGTACCTGGACGTGGCCCCACCGAACGTGACCTCATCAAAGGCCCGCGGGGCGGGGCCGCGTCACGGCGACCGCCGCGAGGATGCCGCCGCTCAGGACCGCCGCGATCGCGGAGAGCCCGCCATACCCAAGCCCCGCCATGACGACGCCGGACGTGCCGCCTCCGAGAGCGCCCGCGAGTCCCATCGCCGTGTCGGAGACGCCTTGGGCCAGGACCCGGCCCTCGCCGTGGACGGACTCCGCGAGGAGCGCCGAGCCCGAGATGGTCGACGCCGACCAGCCGAGGCCGAGCAGCACGAGTCCGACCGTGACGAGCACGGGATCCCCGGAACCAAGTCCGGCCACGGCCACGGCGGCGACGAGCATGCCCTGCCCGAGGGCGAGGGCGCGCCTGCGGCCCCAGCGGTCCGCGAGCCAGCCCATGACGGGCGAGAGCGCGTACATCCCGGCGATGTGCAGCGAGATGGTGAATCCGATGATCGCGAACGCGTCCGTGCTCGCTGGCCCCATGCCACCACCGCTGTGGGCCATGGCGAGGTGCGAGAGGTGGAGCGGGGTCATCGACATGACCGAGACCATGACGGCGTGGGCCACGACAACCCCGACGACGGCGAGCGTCGCTCCGCGCGAGGAGCGGATGGCGCGCACGCCTTCCCTCAGCGAGGCCCAGCCGCGGTCGGGCGGGACCGTCCCGGACGGGAGGGCGCCGTCGCCCGTCGTTGCCGCCCCCAGACCGGCCGAGCGATCGAGCGCCGCGAGGCGCTGAGATTCCCGCAGCGGGTCCGGGCGGAGGCCCACGAGCAGAAGGACCGCGGCGAGCGCCATCCCGGCCACCGAGATGACGAAAGGCCCCGCCGCGTCCGGCAGCCAGAGAGCCGCGCCCAACGCCGCGCCGGGGCGGATGAGGTTCGGTCCAGCCACCGCGCCCACCGTGACGGACCAGACGACGAGCGAGAGGTCACGGCCCCGATGGGCGCCGTCCGCAAGGTCGACCGCGGCGAAGCGCGACTGGAGATTCACGGCCGTCCCGACGCCGAGCAGCGCTGCCCCCGCAAGGAGGAGTACGAGAGAGGACGCGACCGTCGCAAGAACGACGACCGCGGCCCCCGCCAGAGCGGCCGCGAGCCCGCCGACGAGTGCCGTCCTTCGCCCTCGCCGCGCGGCGACTCCGCTCAGGGGGAGAGCCGCGAGGGCCGCGCTCAGTGTCAGGACGGTCGTCACCGACCCGGCCCATGCGTCCGAGCCGCTGAACTGCACCGCGAGGAGAGAGCCGATAGCGAGCGTCGCGCCGCTCCCCAGACCGCTCAGCAGCTGAGCGACCGCGAGGATGCCGATCGTGCGCCGCTGGGCGCGACGGCGGCTGGCCGAGATCGAGGAGACGGCCCCCGCGAGCTCAGGCATGCCCCGCGGCCTGCATCTGTCGGAGCTCCTTCTTGAGGTCTGCCACCTCGTCGCGCAGGCGGGCTGCGAGCTCGAACTGGAGCTCCGCCGCCGCGCCGTGCATCTGCTCGGTGAGCTGCTGGATGAGGCCGACGAGGTCCTCGGCCGGGGCCGCCGCGAGGCCGTCGCGGCGCAGCTCGGCCTCCGCCTTGTCCGTCGACTCGCCCGCGCCGCGCCGTCTGCCGCCCTTCGCGAGGCGGTTGTTCTCGAGCAGCGCGCGCGTGTCCTGGTCCTCGCGCGCGAGCTGATCCGTGATGTCCGCGATGCGCTTGCGCAGCGGCTGCGGGTCGATGCCATTCTCGCGGTTGAACGCGATCTGGATCTCGCGGCGCCGGTTGGTCTCGTCGATGGCGAGGGCCATCGAGTCCGTGATCTTGTCCGCATACATGTGCACCTGCCCCGACACGTTGCGGGCGGCGCGGCCGATCGTCTGGATGAGCGAGGTCGACGAGCGCAGGAAGCCTTCCTTGTCCGCGTCGAGGATGCTCACGAGCGAGACCTCGGGCAGGTCGAGGCCCTCTCGCAGGAGGTTGATGCCCACGAGGACGTCGAAGACGCCGAGCCGCAGCTCGCGCAGGAGCTCGACGCGGCGCAGCGTGTCGACGTCCGAGTGCAGGTACTGCACCTTGACGCCATGGCCCATGAGGTAGTCCGTGAGGTCCTCGGCCATGCGCTTCGTGAGCGTCGTGACAAGGACGCGCTCGTCGCGCCCGACGCGGTCCCGGATCTCGCCGAGGAGATCGTCGATCTGGCCCTTCGTCGGCTTGACGACGACCTCGGGGTCCACGAGGCCTGTCGGCCGGATGATCTGCTGCACCACGCCGTCGGACTTCCCGAGCTCGTACTTGCCGGGTGTCGCCGAGAGGTAGATCGTCTGGCCGATCCGCTCGAGGAACTCGTCCCATTTGAGCGGGCGGTTGTCCATGGCCGACGGGAGGCGGAAGCCGTGCTCGACGAGCGTGCGCTTGCGCGACATGTCGCCCTCATACATCGAGCCGATCTGCGGCACGGTGACGTGGGACTCGTCGATGACGAGCAGGAAATCGTCCGGGAAGTAGTCGATGAGGCAGTGCGGCGCCGAACCGGCGTCACGGCCGTCGATGTGCCGCGAGTAGTTCTCGATGCCGGAGCAGAAGCCCATCTGCTGCATCATCTCGAGGTCGTACGTGGTGCGCATGCGGAGGCGCTGGGCCTCGACGAGCTTGTTCTGTGCTTCGAGCGTCTTGAGCCGGTCCGCGAGCTCGTCCTCGATCGCCGCGATCGCGCGGTTCATGCGCTCCGGGCCGGCGACATAATGCGACGCCGGGAAGACATACATCTCGGTCTCCTCGCGGATGACCTCGCCCGTGACCGGATGGAGGGTATGGACGCTCTCGACCTCGTCCCCGAAGAACTCGATGCGCAGCGCGAGCTCCTCGTACATCGGGATGATCTCCACGGTGTCGCCGCGCACGCGGAACGTGCCGCGATGGAAGTCGACGTCGTTGCGGACATACTGCATCGCGACGAACTGGCGCAGGAGGGCGTCGCGGTCGAGCTCCATGCCCTTCCGGAGCGTCACCATGCCGGCGACGTACTCCTCGGGGGTGCCGAGGCCGTAGATGCACGAGACCGTCGCCACCACGACGACGTCGCGGCGCGTGAGCAGCGAGTTGGTCGCCGAGTGCCGCAGCCGCTCGACCTCCTCGTTGATCGACGAGTCCTTCTCGATGAACGTATCGGTCTGCGGGACGTAGGCCTCAGGCTGGTAGTAGTCGTAGTACGAGACGAAGTACTCGACCGCGTTGTTCGGCAGGAGCTCGCGGAACTCGTTGGCGAGCTGCGCCGCGAGCGTCTTGTTCTGGACGAGGACGAGCGTGGGCCGTTGGAGCTTCTCAATGACCCACGCCGTCGTCGCGCTCTTGCCGGTGCCCGTCGCGCCGAGCAGCACAACGTCCTTCTCGCCGTTCTGGATCCGCTCCGCGATGTCGGCAATCGCAGTCGGCTGGTCGCCCGCGGGCTGGTACTCGCTGACCACCTCGAACGGCGCGACGACGCGATTGATCTCCTGCGCTAGGCTCATGCACCAAATCTACGCCGGACTGCGGACAGGACGTGTCCGCATTCGCCCCTGGCTAAGTCCGGTCCGCAGCCGGGCCTTGGCCTGCCGCTGCGGGCGCGAGGACGTCGCGCCACAGGAGGTCGACGGCGGCGCGCAGCTCGGCGAGGCTGCCGGTGTTCTCGATCACGTGGTCAGCCGCCGCGCGGCGCTCATCGCCGCTCGCCTGGGCGGCCATGCGCGCGCGAGCCTGGCCCTCCCCCATGCCGCTGCGCTCGGCGAGGCGACGCACGCGCACATCATCCGGGGCCTCCACGACGACGACGACATCGAAGCGGTCCGCCTGCCCCGTCTCGACGAGCAGCGGGATGTCCTCGACCACGACGGCATCCGGCGGTGCCGCCGCAACGATTTCGGCGGCCCTCGCGCGCACCCGTGGATGCACGATCGAATTGAGGAGCTCTCGCCGGCCCGGGTCCGCGAAGACGATGGCGCCGAGGGACGCGCGGTCGAGCCCGCCGCCCTCGGCGATGACCTCGGGACCGAACGCCTCCGCGATCTCCGCGAGGCCCCCCGAGCCCGGCTCGACGACCTCCCGCGCAATCACGTCCGCGTCCACGAGCACGGCTCCCAGCTCGGCGAACCGCCGTGCAACCTCCGACTTGCCTGCCCCGATCCCGCCCGTCAGCCCGACTCTCAGCACACGCCCAGCCTACTGTTTCTTTTCGAACCCACCCCGCCACCCATACCCACCCCGCCACCCATACCCACCCCGCCACCCATACCCACCCCGCCGCCCACACCCACCCCGCCGCCCACACCCACCCCGGCCGTCCCAGCCCGCCAGCCGTAAACTTGAGCGGTGACCGAGACGACGAGCCATGCCCTCCGCTACAGCACGATCGACGGGGAGCACCGGCACGAGCTTGAGATCAGGCGCTCGCGGTTCATCACGGTCCTCCGCCGGGTCGAGACCGAGGACGAAGCCCGCGCCCTCGTCGCGGAGCTGCGGCGGGAGTTCCACGACGCCCGCCACCACTGCAGCGCGTTCGTCCTCGGCCCCGACCGCACAACCCAGCGGAGCAGCGACGACGGCGAGCCCTCGGGCACCGCGGGCGTCCCGATGCTCGAGGCGCTCCTCAAGGGAGCCGCAGTCGACGGCGGGGCGGACCTGAGCGACACGGCCGCCGTCGTCGTGCGCTACTTCGGAGGAATCCTCTTGGGCGCTGGCGGCCTCGTCCGCGCGTATTCCGATTCCGTCTCGCAGGGCGTCGCGACCGCGCCGCTCGTACGCCGCGAGCGACTGCGGCTCCTCGGCGTCGACGCCCCGCATGCGGCGGCCGGCCGCCTCGAGAACGACTTGCGCGCCTCAGGCGTCGCCGTGCTCGGCACCGACTACGGCGCGAAGGCAGCGACGCTGCGAGTTGCGGTCGCGGACGACGACAGTGCCATCACAGCCTTCGCGGAGCGGCTCGCGAGCCTCACGGCCGGAGCAGCTTCTGCCTTCGGCCTCGGAACGTCCTGGGTCGACCTCCGCTAGCCTTCCTGCGGAGCGGCAAGGTGTGCGCCCCACTGCTCGGCGCGCTCGAGCTCGCCGTCGAGCAGCGGCCCTTCCTTGCCCTCGACGTAGAACCAGATCGGATCCGCCACGAGCTCGGCGCCTGCTGCGTCGAGCGCACGCGCGATCTTCTTGGCCGCGTCGCCGTGGAAGAAAAGCCTGACGCGGGTGTCGAACGCCGCGGCGCGAAGGCCTTTGAGAGACCCAGGATCCATGGACGCGAGCCACGCGCCGATGTCCTCGAGGGGCCGCCACCCGACGATGGGGCTTCCCACGACCAGGAGCGAGCCCGGTGCGAGCTTCTCCGGCCTCACCTCATCGGGGACGACAGCTCTAGCCCCGTCGCCGAGTCCGCGGCTGATGGCCTCGGCGATCTGACGTGTGTTCCCGAACTGCGATTCGTAGACGACGACTGCCTCCACAGCAGGACCTCCTTGATGTACCTCCGATGCGCTTCCTCGGCCAGCGTAGGCACGCCTCGGCCCGCGCCATCAGAGCCCAAAGGCCCACGACGTGCGTGAAGGGCGGGCCCTGCTGTCGCAGGACCCGCCCTTCGCGCGGTGTCGATCCGTGCGGCATCAGCCGCGAGGGATCAGTTGCCGGTCAGCTTCTCGCGGAGCGCGGCGAGAGCCTCGTCCGAAGCGAGCGTGCCGCTCTCGACGGACGGAGCCTCGGAGGAGTAGCTGGTCGGAGCAGCCTCGCGGCCGCCGGACGCCGCGGCGGCGTCGTCGGCGAGGTGCTGCGAGACCTGCTTCTTGTGCGCCTCCCAGCGGGCCTGCGCATCGGCGTACTGCTGCTCCCACGCGGCGCGCTGCGCCTCGTAGCCCTCAAGCCACTCGTTCGAGATCGGGTCGAAGCCCTCGGGGTACTTGTAGTTCCCCTCCTCGTCGTACTCGGCAGCCATGCCGTAGAGCGCCGGGTCGAACTCGGTCGAGTCCGGGTCCACGCCCTCGTTGGCCTGCTTGAGCGAGAGCGAGATGCGGCGGCGCTCAAGGTCGATGTCGATGACCTTGACGAAGATCTCATCGCCCACGGAGACAACCTGCTCGGCGAGGTCGACGTGACGCTCGGCAAGCTCGGAGATGTGGACGAGACCCTCGATGCCGTCCTCGACGCGCACGAACGCACCGAACGGAACGAGCTTCGTGACCTTGCCCGGGACGACCTGGCCGAGCGCGTGGGTGCGCGCGAAGGTCTGCCACGGATCCTCCTGGGTCGCCTTGAGCGAGAGCGAGACGCGCTCGCGCTCGAGGTCCACCTCGAGAACCTCGACCGTGACCTCCTGGCCGACCTCGACAACCTCGGACGGGTGGTCGATGTGCTTCCACGAGAGCTCGGAAACGTGAACGAGGCCGTCGACGCCGCCGAGGTCCACGAACGCACCGAAGTTGACGATCGAGGAGACGACGCCCGAGCGGACCTGGCCCTTCTCGAGCTTGTTGAGGAACGTCGAGCGGACCTCGGACTGAGTCTGCTCGAGCCACGCACGGCGGGACAGCACCACGTTGTTGCGGTTCTTGTCGAGCTCGATGATCTTCGCCTCGAGCTTCTGGCCGATGTACGGGGCCAGGTCGCGGACGCGGCGCATCTCGACGAGCGAAGCCGGGAGGAAGCCACGGAGCCCGATGTCGAGGATGAGACCGCCCTTGACGACCTCGATGACGGTGCCGGTGACGACGCCGTCCTCTTCCTTGATCTTCTCGATGTCGCCCCAAGCGCGCTCGTACTGGGCGCGCTTCTTCGACAGGATCAGGCGGCCTTCCTTGTCCTCCTTGGTGAGAACAAGCGCCTCGACCTGATCGCCCACGGCCACGACCTCGCCCGGGTCGACGTCGTGCTTGATGGAAAGCTCACGGGAGGGGATGACGCCCTCGGTCTTGTACCCGATGTCGAGCAGGACCTCGTCGCGGTCGACCTTGACGACAGTGCCCTCGACGAGGTCGCCGTCGTTGAAGTACTTGATGGTGGCGTCGACGGCGGCGAGGAAGTCCTCGGCAGAGCCGATGTCGTTGATCGCGACCTGCGGAGTGCCGGACTTCTCGGTGGAGGTGATGGTCATGTAGTAGGGGCTCCGATGTGGATAGTCAGTCGGTCAGGCAGCCACGCGGAAGCACGGCATCCTGAAAGTTGGATTGGAACAAGCTGCGCAGTACGCGCCCGTCCAGTCTAGTGGGGCCCGGCAAAGCGGGTCAAAGCGACGGCGCGTCCTGCCGCGCGGCGATCCGCATAGCTATCCGCGCGCCTAGACGTGGGCGGCGGTGCCCGGAACCGCGAGGCCGGATTGCGAGAGCGTCGTGAACCGGATTCCGCGCTCGACGAGCCGCGGAAGCGCCGCGGCGTAGCCGGCGGCCGTCCCCGATCCCGGGCGGTTCATGTGCCCGATCACGATGTCCCCGGCCTTCACGGAGGCGAGCGCGGCAGCGACCTTGGCGGCGGGGAGCGTCGCGCCGGCATCCGCGTTGACCGAGAAGTTGACGGGCACGAGGCCGACGGCGGTCGTCGCCTGGGCGGCGACGTCGTCGTAATACGCGGTCCCCGGGCGGAACCACGGCACGGGCGCCCCCGCGACGGCAGCGATCCGGGCCGTGTTCCCGAGCAGTTCATCGAGCGCCGCGCTGAGCGACGCCGTCCCGCGGATCCCGTACGCGGCGCGGCCTGAGACGGAGAGCGGGATGTGGGCAGTCCCGTGGTTCCCCAGCTCGAAGAGCCTGTCCGCGGCCAGCTCGGCCGCGAGCGACGGATTGGCCTCGATCCATCGGGAGTTCAGGAAGAGCGTCGCGGGGATGCGCAGGGTGCGCAGCGTCTCGACAAGCTTCGCGTCGAAGCCCGAGCCGCCGCCGGGGCCGCCGCACGCATCGAACGTGAGCACGGTGGCCCCCGACACCGTGCGGGTCACGACGCCGGAGACTGCGAGGCCCCACTCATGCGGGACCCGGCCCGCGAACCGGGCCTCGATCGCCTTGCGCTCGCCGGCATCGAGCTCGTGCGGAAGGTGCAGTGCAGGGCTCTGCGTGGGCGTCGGCGTCGAGGGGGCCTCGAGCGCAGCCTCGCCGACGACCCCGCCAGCGGCCTCACGCGCGGAACAGGACGCGAGGGCCGCCGCGAAGGAAGCGCCCGCGGCCGCGAGGAGGACGCGCCGCGGGACACGGGGCAGCGAGGAGGGCATGGGGCGCTCCCGGGATCGTCGGGCCGGGAGCCCGAGGGCCCGGCCCCGGGGTGGGTACGGATCAGAAGTGCGTGAGACAGCGGGCGGCGCGCTCGACGGCGAAGAGCCGGTCCGCGGCGAGGACAGCACCCGGTTTGGCCTCCACGATGCGCCCTGCCTCCCATAGCGTAGTCGCCCGCACGCCGCCGACGTACATCGACGCGAGCTCGGCGACGTCGAGCACCAGATCCGGCTCCGCGCCGTCAGCCTCCTCGACCCTCGCGGTGCCGTCGGCAACCCGGAGGCGGAAGCGGCCGCCCGCGAGACCGAGCCCGTCGGCGACGTCGAGGACGAGGGCACCGTCGACGCCGTACCGGCGAGCCGTGAGCGCCGCCGGGACGTCGAGGATGCGGAGCCACAGCATGTCGGACGCGGCCTCGGCCTTGAGCGCGCGGGGGTCCTCGAGGGCCCATGCGAGGGGGTCCTCTGCTGGCGCCTCGCCCCACGAGACGCGGCGCACGAGGTCCAGCGAGCCGAGGAACTCCCACAGGGCGAGGTAGGCCTCGGGCGTCGCCGCCACGAGGTCCTGCACGTCCATCGTGTGCGGCTCGTGCGCCCAGCCCCGAAACGAGTAGGTGACGTAGCCGTCGGGCTCGCCTGCCGGGCCGAAGTGCAAGGCCGCACGGAGCGCGTGGTCCTCGCCGCCGTCGTCGTCCCACTGCCCGCCCGCGGCGAGCCGGTAGCGGTCCTGCCGGTCGACCGAACCGGGAGTGACGCGATGCACCCTCGCGAAGATCTGGGGCGCGAGGTCGAGGAGCGCAGTAGGATCCGCGGCCTCGACGCGCCGATCGCTCGGAACGGCGAGCCGGAAGCGCGGGCCGGTCGACACGGTGATGCGCCGCTCGGCGGTCGCGACGCCGAAGCCGAACCGCCGGTAGATCGAGGCCTCGGACGCCGTGAGGGCGGCGACGGGCACGCCGTCGCGCTTCGTCCGGGCCAAGTCTTCAGTCATGAGGCGTCTCAGGAGGCCGCGGCGGCGGTGGCTCGTGCGAACGGTGACCGCCGTGATGAGGTGCGCCGGGACGAGGGCCCCGTAGCCCGCGTTGAGGGTCTTGCGGAACGTGCCGAACGTCGCGACCGGAACCTCGGAGGGCAGGGTCCCCGCGGGAACCGAGCCCTGTTGGTAGGCCCCCGTGAGTTTGCGGCCGTCCACGACGAAGCACGCGGCGATCTTCGCGGCGTACTCGTCCGGGCGCCTCTTGTCGTAGAACCCCGAGCCCACAGCCCGGATCCACTCGCGCGTGCGCTCGTAGCCCTCTTCCCCCGGAAGGGAAGGCTCGAAGCGCCGCACCTCGTAGTCGTTCACGTCCGGTCCCCCTCAGTCATCGATTCAGTGCCCCGCCTCGTTCCACGTTCGGCCCACGCCGACCTGGACGTCGAGTGGCACCGTGAGCTCGGCCGCCGAGCCCATCGCGCCCACGACGAGCTCGCGCACAGCCGCCTCCTCCCCCGCCGCGACCTCGACGACCAGCTCGTCGTGGATCTGCAGGAGCAGCCGCGACGCGAGCCCCTGCGCCCGCAGCTCTCGCTCGACGCCGAGCATGGCGCGCTTGATGATGTCCGCCGCGGAGCCCTGGATCGGCGAGTTCAGCGCGACGCGCTCGGCCAGCTCGCGCCGCGCGCGGTCCGTGCTGTTGAGGTCGGGAAGGTACCGGCGGCGCCCGAAGATCGTCGACGTGTAGCCGTCCTTGCGCGCCTGCTCGACGACGCCGCGGAGGTAATCGCGGACGCCGCCGAAGCGGTCGAAATAGTCCTTCATGAGGTTCCGCGCCTCGTCAACGGAGATCTCGAGCTGCTTCGAGAGGCCGAAGGACGTGAGCCCGTACGCGAGGCCGTAGGACATCGCCTTGACCTTCGAGCGCATCTCCGACGTCACGTCCGCAGGCTCGACGTGGAAGATCCGCGCGCCGACGAACCGGTGGAGGTCCTCGCCCTCGCGGTACGCCTGGATGAGGCCAGCGTCATTCGAGAGGTGCGCCATGATGCGCATCTCGATCTGCGAATAGTCCGCGGCGAGGAGCGATTCGTAGCCCTCGCCCACCACGAACACGTCCCGGACCCGCCGGCCTTCTTCCGAGCGGATCGGGATGTTCTGCAGGTTGGGGTTGTTCGAGGAGAGCCGCCCGGTCGCGGCGATGTTCTGCGCATACGTCGTGTGGATGCGCGAATCCGACGTGACCGACTTCTTGAGCGTCTCGACCATCTGCCGCAGCTTGCTCGACTCCCGATGCGCCATGAGCCCCGCGAGGAACGGGTGCCCCGTCTTGTCGAGAAGCTCCTTGAGGGATGCCGCGTCCGTCGTGTAGCCCGTCTTGATCTTCTTGGTCCGGGGCAGCTCGAGCTCCTCGAAGAGGACGGTCTGAAGCTGCTTCGGCGAGCCGAGGTTCACCTCGTGCCCGATCGCCGCGTACGCTTTCTGCGCGGCTTCCTCGCTCGCGCGGCCCAGATCGTCCATGAGCTCGTCGATCTGCCGGGTCGAGACGGCGATGCCCGCCCATTCCATATCGAGGAGCACGCGCGCGAGCGGCAGCTCGAGGTCCGCGAGGAGCGCCGCGGCGCCCACTTCGGCGAGCCGGGGCGTGAAGTCCGCGTGGAGGGCGTGGACGACGGCGGCCTCCCGCACGAGCGCGCGGGCCGTCTCGCCGTCGGCGTCCTCGGCGAAGTCGAGCGCGAGCTGGCCCGCGGCGGGGGCCGGGCCGAGCTGGATGTCGAGGTGGTGCTGGGCCAGGTCCGCGAGCGCATAGCTGCGGCGGTCGGGCTCGATGAGGTAGCCCGAGATCGAGGCGTCGTCGACGACGCCCGCGAGTTCGGCACCGACCGCACGCAGTGCCTTGGCGGCCTCCTTGTATTCGTGAAGGGACTTGGGCGCCGAGGGATCGGCGAGCCACGCGGACAGCTCGGCCGGGAACGACCCGTCGAGGGGCACGTAGACGCCCACGCCATGGGAGACGAGCGCGACGGCGACGGCCTCCTGCCGCTCCCCCGCGGGCTCCGCGCGCACGGCGAGGGCGACGGCGCCGCCGTCGGCCGCCTCCGCAAGGCGCGCGAGGGCGGCGGGGAGCTCGTCGCGGCTCGGGACCGCCGGCTCGGGGACCTCGAACACGTCCTCTCCCGAGGCCTCGGGCTCGGTCGCAAAGACCTCGTAGACGCGCGTGCGCAGCGTGCGGAACTCGAGCTCGTCGAAGAGCGACTCGATGGCCGCCGTGTCCGGCTGCGGGTCCCTGAGCTCGTCGAGGGACGCCTCGAGGTCGAGGTCCGTGAGGAGGCGGTTGAGGCGGCGGTTGCGCTCGACGGAGTCGAGGTTCTCGCGCAGGCTCTCGCCGGCCTTGCCCTTGATCTCGTCCGCGTGGGCGATGACCCCTTCGAGCCCGTCGTACTGGGCGATCCATTTGGCGGCCGTCTTGGGGCCGACCCCGGGGACGCCCGGCAAGTTGTCCGCAGACTCGCCGACGAGCGCGGCGAGGTCCGGGTAGCGTGCCGGCGGGACGAAGTACTTCTCCTCGATGGCCGCGGCGTCCATGCGGGGGATGTCGCTCACGCCCTTGCGCGGGTACAGGACGAAGACATGGTCGTTCACGAGCTGGAACGTGTCCCGGTCCCCCGAGACGAGCAGGACTTCCATGCCCGCGGCGCGGCCCTGGGTCGCGAGAGTCGCAAGGATGTCGTCGGCCTCGTGGCCGGGGAGCTCGAAGGTGCGGATCCCGAGCGCGTGCATGACCCGCTTGATGAGGTCGATCTGGCCGCGGAACTCCGCGGGTGTTTCGTTGCGGCCGCCCTTGTATTCGCTGTACTCGGCCTTGCGGTGCGTCGTCTCGTCGCTCACGTCGAACGCGACGGCGACGTGCGTCGGCTTCTGGTCCCGCACGAGGTTGATGAGCATCGACGTGAAGCCGTGCACAGCGTTGGTGTGCTGGCCCTCGGCGTTCCGGAAGCTCTCGGCGGGCAGCGCGAAGAACGCGCGGAAGGCCATCGAGTGGCCGTCGAGGACGAGGAGCCGGCCCGGCTTCCCCACAGGATCGACGACGGCGGACTCGGCTTTGCTCGTTTGACTCACGGGTGCCAGCCTAGTGGGCATGGACGGGAAAGACACTCGGGCCGGCCGCCTCGCGGGCGTGCCCGGCAACTACGCCCAAGAACTCCTCGACGCCAACGTGCCGGAGCGGCTCCGGGACTGGCTCTCGGACTCGGGGGTCGGGGCCCTCGTGGCGAAACTCGGCATCGTCTTCGAGGAGCTCGGACCGGGCCGGTCGGTTGCGACGATGCCCGTCGCGGGCAACACCCAGGTCGTCGGCCTCCTCCACGGCGGCGCGAGCGCGGCGCTCGCCGAGACGCTCGGATCCTTCTCCGCGACCCTGCACGCGGGCCCTGGGCGGATCGCCGTCGGCCTCGACCTCAACGTGACCCACCATCGCGCCGTCTCGGACGGGGTGGTGCGTGCGGTGTGCACGGCACTCCAGCTGGGCCGGAGCGTCGCTTCGCACGAGATCGTGATCTCCGATGCCCAGGGGCGGCGCGTGTGCACGGCGAGGATCACCAACCTCCTGCGCGACGAGCCCGGCCCCGCCCGGACGCCACCGGCTCAGGCGAGCCGGTAGTCGAGCTCGACCGTTCCCGCGCGCTCCGAGACTCCGACCAGACGGAAATCCCTCGCGTTCGGGAGTGCCCTCCCGCCGAACAGCGGCACCCCGCCGCCGAGCACCACGGGCACGTACGTCACGACGATCCGGTCCACGAGCCCCGCCGCGAGGAACTGGCCCGCGAGGTCGCCCCCGCCCACGATATAGACATCCTTCTCCCCCGCGCCGCGCCGCAGTTCCTCGGCGAACTCGGCGACGTCGCCGCGGACGATCACGACGTCGGCGCCCTCCGGAGCGGTGTGCTCGTGCCGGCTGAAGACCCAGCACGGGACCTTGTACGACCACTCGCCCGCATGATGATTGCGGATCCACTCGTAGGTCTCGCCGCCCATGACCACGCAGCCCACGCCCTGCTCGAAGTCGCGGTACAAATCCCCGAGCCCCTCGACGTCGTTGAACTTCTCGAGCCAGGCCAGCCCGCCGCCGTCCTGCGCGATGTAGCCGTCGAGACTGCTTCCCACGTAGTACACGAACTCGCCCATGTGAGCCAGCCTAGCCTTCAGGCGCTGATGCGGTCCCGTACTCGATCCGGACTCCTGCATCGTCGGGCAGGACGATCACGCGGCCGTGGTCGAGGGTCCAGCCGTCGTGGAGCAGGAAGATGCGGCCGCCGCTCACGACGAGGAGCCGGAGGCCCGTGTACCGGAAGAGCGGCGCATCGGCAGTGCCGAGCGAGTGCTCGGCCACACCCGGAGCCGTGAGCCCCAGGCGCTTCGAGGAATAGACGGCCGCCACGGGGAGCGTCCCGACGCGCTGCTCGATCGACACCGCGAGGCCTCGGCCCACGGCTTCGGCGTAGTCGGACGTCCCCCAGAACAGGAGCAGGGAGACGACCGAGAACACGAGGATCCGTTCGACGGCGTGGCTCTCGCGCCGGGCCTGGCAGGGGCCGGACGCCCGCAGCGCCCGCCGCAGCGACAGGCCCCACGACGCGAGCAGCACCGATCCCGCGAGGGCGTAGGGGACGTAGAGCACTGACAGGCCGGGGGCAGCAAGGACCACGAGCCACAAGGCCGCGGCGAGGGCGAGGCCCACAGGCAGGACGGCACGCGCGGAGTGGAGGAGCGCCCCGCGGAGCCGGCCGGCGTCGATCCGCGAGCGGACCCAGCGGTCGACGGCGAGCCACGCGATCCCGACGAGGAGGAGCCACACGAGGGGCAGATATAGCGAGGGAATGCTCCTGAGCACAAGGTCTTGGACCGTGTAGCCGAAGAGGCTCGCGTCGAGGCCCATCGACTTCGCCTGCGCGTCGGTGCGGGCCCAGCCGAAGTAGACGAGGAGAGCCGTGGCCACCGTGAGTGGCGGGCCGAACGAGCCGACGAGCTCGAAGGCTCGGCGCCACAGCTCGGGAGCCGAGCGCGCGGCGGCTGGACCCGCGCCGTCGGGCTGCTCGGGGCCCTGGTCCCCGCCGGAGGGGTTCGCGGTCACGGCGCCGCCGTCGATCCGGACGCGAGATACGTGAACTCGACCGTGCCCGCGATGGGAAGTGGGCCGCCGAGCGTGATCTTCACGGAACCCGGGCGGCTCGCGGGCGGCATCACGACCGTGACCCGATCGAACGAGTTCGCCCCGGCGAGCTGGACCGCGTCCGGGTCGACGGGCCGGCCGTCGAACATCACCGTGCTGACGGCCCCCGTGAAGCCGTCGAACGCGAGCACGGTCCCGCCCACAACAGGGCCGCTCGGGCGGAGCGACGAGGGCCCGAGGGGCCGGCCGCCCGCGTCCAGCTCTGTCGCGCCTGTGAGCTGCCTCGGGCAGGCCTCGGCCGAGGCAGGGCCAAGAGGGATGGACGCTTCGGGATGGTCGCGGTGGAACGACATGACCCTGCGGGCGGCCGCGAGGGCGGCGACCTCGAGGCATCGGCGGGCGGGCTGGTCGGCGACCGCGGACATCGACGCCGAGGCCTCGCCCCAGCTTGTGGCAGAGCCGTCCACGAGCGCCGAGCAGACCGCGGCGACGGCGGACCACACCGCCTCGGCTCCCGTCCCGGCGGCGGAGGCTGCCGCATCGGCACAGTGGAACGCGGCGGTGTCGAGGTACGCGACGCCCGCTGGCGGGTCCGCGGGAGACGCCGGCCCCGGCGGCAGCCAGATGACCGGTTCGAGCTTCTGGGGCGCTCCGGGCCCTGCCTGCGGCTGGACGGTCGGCAGCGGGGCGGCCTGCGCCGTCGTGCTGTCGGAGGACGCGCGGTCGGCGCCGCCGCCCGCGGGGCCGACCGGCGAGCCGCACGCGGCGAGAGCAAGCACAGCGGCACACACCATGGCTCGACGACCGCACCCCATGCTCGGCTCCTCACCGGGAATCGAACGCCCTCAATGCGTCGCGATCATTATGAGCGCGAGGGCGAGGCCGGCCAAGGGCACGCGCGGCCGCTTGCCGCGATCGCCGGCCCGGCGAGTCGGCGATTGCGCGGCCGGGTCAGTGATGGAAGTACGGCACCACGAGGTAGACGCCGAACAGCACCGCGATCCCGGACAGCGCATAGCAGATGCGCGAGGCGGCGAGGATGGCGAGGCGTCGGCGCCCCGCGGAGTAGGGATCCCGGCTCCCCGCCCCGAGGCGCACGCCGAGCGAGAAGAACAGGACGATGCTTCCCGCCCCGAGGATGGTCGCGGCGGCGACGACGAAGAACGCAGCCCAGTCGATCAACGGTTCCCTCCGTTCCGCGTTCCGGTGCGGCGGGCCGGGAAGCTCACGGCATCGCCGGCCTCTTCGACCTCGACGACGTTGTGGTGGCTCACTCGCTCGCGGCGGTTGAGCACGAACATCCAGGCGATGGCCGCGATCCCGATGACGGCGACGGCGACGACGCCGAACGGACCGAGGCCCACGACGAGCGTTGCCGCGCCCCCGACGACGGCGGCTGCGGGAAGCGTGAGGATCCATCCGACGACGATGCGCGCCGCGGTGCCCCACCGGATCGAGGTTCCGCTGCGCCCCAGGCCGGAGCCGATGACGGAGCCGCTCGTGACCTGCGTCGTCGACAGTGCGAAGCCGAGGTGCGACGACGCGAGGATCGCGGCGGCGGTGCTCGCCTCCGAGGCGAAGCCCTGAGCTGGCCGCACCTCGGTCAGGCCCGTGCCCACGGTGCGGATGATGCGCCACCCGCCGGCATAGGTTCCGAGCCCGATCGCCGCGGCGCACGCGACGATGACCCACCACTGCGGCCCGCTCCCGGGGGTCTGGAGGCCTCCCGCGACGAGGACGAGCGTGATGATGCCCATCGTCTTCTGCGCGTCGTTCGTCCCGTGGGACAGGGCCACGAGGCTCGACGTGAAGATCTGGCCGACCCGGAAGCCCGCGCGGCCCTGGTGGAGCTTCTTCCCCGTCTCGGAGTCGCGCCGCGCCGTCACGGCGTACGCGAGGCGCGTGCAGATCCAGGCCGACAGCCCGGCGATGAGCGGCGCCGCGAGGGCGGGGATGATGACTTTCGAGAGGACCGTGACGAAGTTCACCGAGAACAGCCCGATGCCGACGACGGCCGCGCCGATGAGGCCGCCGAAGAGGGCGTGCGACGAGCTCGACGGGAGGCCGCGCAGCCACGTGAACATGTTCCAGACGACGGCGCCGATGAGGCCCGCGAAGATGATCTCCGGGGTGATATGGACGCCCGCGGCGCCCTCGCGGATGATCCCGCCTGAGATGGTCTTGGCAACCTCGGTCGAGAGGAACGCGCCCACGAGGTTGAGCGCCGCGGCGAGGGCCACGGCCGTGCGGGGCGCGATCGCTCCTGTTGCGATCGGGGTCGCCATGGCGTTCGCGGTGTCGTGGAAGCCGTTCGTGAAGTCGAAGAAGAGCGCGAGCGCAATGACCAGCGCGATCATGGCGGTGATGTCCACCCAGGGTCCCATCGGAGGTCGGCAGTGATGCGGCGCAAGCTCGGCCCAGACCGAACGCCATCTGCTGTTCACTTTCCAGATGCCTGGGTTCAGCCCGCGCCGAGGAACCATCCTAGCGGTGCCCGAGGAGGGACTCGAACCCTCACACCTTTCGATACCGCATTTTGAGTGCGGCGCGTCTGCCGATTCCGCCACTCGGGCCAGCTGCGCGTCGCTCTGCGTCGGCCGCGCGGAACCACTCTACAGGCACGACGACGCCACGGTGTACCGCCCCCGCGCGTGACGGCCCCTCCCCCGGTAGGATCGACCTAGATCCACTTTCATCTGCAGCAAGGAGCCCGAGTGTCCGAGAAGACGTCGGAGAAGACCGCCAAGCCCACCCCATCCGCCAAGCCTGCCTCGACGTCGGACGCCCCCGCCCGCCGCGTGGTCGTAGCCGAAGACGAGACCCTCATCCGCCTCGACATCATCGAAATCCTCCGCGGTGAGGGCTTCGAGGTGGTCGGCGAGGCCGACAACGGCGAGAAGGCCGTCGAGCTGGCTGAGGAGCTTCGGCCGGACCTCGTCCTCATGGACGTCAAAATGCCCGTCATGGACGGCATCTCGGCGGCTGAGAAGATCGTCAAGGCCCGCATCGCCCCCGTCGTGCTCCTCACGGCATTCAGCCAGAAGGAGCTCGTCGAGCGCGCACGCGACGCCGGGGCCATGGCCTACGTCGTCAAGCCGTTCACGCCCAACGACCTCATCCCGGCCATCGAGATCGCCCTCTCGCGCCACGAGGAGATCAGGGCGCTCGAAGCCGAGGTGACCGATCTGCAGGAGCAGTTCGCCACGCGCAAGCTCGTCGAGCGCGCGAAGAGCCTCCTCATGACCAAGATGGGGCTCACGGAGCCGGAGGCGTTCCGGTGGATCCAGAAGACCTCGATGGACCGGCGCCTCAGCATGCGCGAAGTAGCGGAAACCATCATCAGCCAGGTCAGCTGACTCTGCTCCGGGGGTCGCACGAATCCCCGGGATCAGACGCGAGAAGGGGCGGTACCCGAACCGGGTATCGCCCCTTCTTGTGCCCAGAGCGCGTCAGATGCTGCTGCGCGGCTCCTCGGGGAGCGGCCACGGGCCAACATGCTCGCGCGCGGGCTTCGCACCGGAGTCGGCGACGTCACCCACCTTGTGCACGCGGAGCGCGTTGGTCGAGCCCGCGACGCCTGGGGGCGAACCGGCCGCGATCACGACAAGGTCGCCGGGCTCCCCGAGGCTCGAGCGCAGGAGGTAATCGTCCACCTGCGCCACCATGTCATCGGTGTGCCGGGCGAACTCGACCATGCGCGGCTGGATGCCCCAGCAGAGGCTCAGCGTGTTGAGCGTCGAGGTGAGCGGCGTGAACGCGAAGATCGGCTTCTGCGGGCGGAGCCGGCTCAGGCGGCGCGCGGAGTCGCCCGACTGAGTGAACGTGCAGATGTACCTCGCGTCGAGCTGATCGGCGATCGTCACGGCCGCGCGCGTGATCGCGCCACCGCGCGTCTTCGGCTGCGAGCCGAGCGGAGGAACGCGCTCAAGGCCGTGGTCTTCGGTGGACTCGATGATCTTCGCCATCGTCCGGACGGTCTCGATCGGGTAGGCACCGACGCTTGTCTCGCCCGAGAGCATGACGGCGTCCGCGCCGTCGAGCACTGCGTTGGCGCAGTCGGATGCCTCGGCGCGCGTCGGGCGCGGGTTCTCGATCATGGACTCGAGGACCTGTGTCGCCACGATGACGGGCTTCGCCCAGCGGCGTGCGAGCTCGATCGCGCGCTTCTGGACGAGCGGGACCTCCTCGAGCGGCAGCTCGACGCCGAGGTCGCCTCGCGCGACCATGATCGCGTCGAACGCGTCGATGATCTCGTGGAGCTGCTCGACGGCCTGCGGCTTCTCGATCTTCGCGATGACCGGAACGCGGCGGCCTTCCTCGTCCATGATCTCGTGGACCCGCTCGATGTCCTTCGCGTCGCGCACGAACGAGAGCGCCACGAAGTCGACGCCGCGCTTGAGCGCCCAGCGGAGGTCGAGCTCGTCCTTGTCGCTCAGCGCGGGGACGTTCACGGCGACGCCCGGAAGGTTGATGCCCTTGTTGTTGGACACCATGCCGCCGATGACGACCTCGGTGACGACCTTGACGTCGTCGACCGCAGTCGCGCGGAGCGAGACCTTGCCGTCGTCGATGAGGAGCGTGTCGCCGGGCTTGACGTCCTCGGTCAGGCTCTTGAGCGTCGTCGAGCAGATTTCCTTCGTGCCGGGCACGTCTTCGGTCGTGATCGTGAAGACGTCGCCGGGCGCGAGCTCGTGGGGGCCCTCGACGAAGCGGCCGAGTCGGATCTTGGGGCCCTGGAGGTCGGCCATGATGCCGACGGCCTTATGGAGCTCGGCGGAGGCCTTGCGGACGTTCTCATACGTCACGTCATGGACACTGTGCTCGCCGTGGCTCATGTTGAGGCGGGCCACGTCAACGCCGGCTTCGATGACCGCGAGGGTCTTCTCGTAGCTCGAAATGGCCGGGCCGAACGTGGCAACGATTTTCGCGCGTCTCATATACCTCACCCTAGGGGTTATGTGTGGGACATGGATGTCTGGGGGATGAATTTCGCGGGATGCGATCCCGCTCAAGCACGCAGGGCCTCCGACTGCTTGCTTCGTGCTTTGCTTCGGAGACCCTGCGTGTTGGATCAGAGGACGGAAATGGCGCGGTCGGTGGGCGCGACGGGCGCCGGGAGGATCGTGCTTCCCATGAGGTAGCGGTCCACCTCGGCCGCGCACGCGCGGCCCTCGGCGATGGCCCACACGATGAGGGACTGGCCCCGCCCGGCATCTCCTGCGACGAAGACGCCCGGCGTCGCGGTCATGTAGGCGGCGTCGCGCCCCACGTTCCCGCGGTCGTCGAACGGAGCGTCGATCTGCTCGGGAAGGCCCGACTCCTCGGCGCCCGTGAAGCCGAGCGAGAGGAGCACGAGGTCGGCGGGGATGACGCGCTCGGTGCCGGCCTTCGGGAGCCGCCTGCCGTCGACGTACTCGGTCTCGGCGACCTTGAGGCCCGTGAGCTTGCCGTTCTCGCCGATGTACTCGACCGTGGACGCGAGGTAGGTCCGCTCGCCGCCCTCCTCGTGGGCGCTCGCGACCTCGAAGAGCGTCGGGAACATGGGCCACGGCTGGTGGCCCGGGCGCTCCGACGGCGGCTGCTTGCCGATCGCGAGCGTCGTGACCGAGGCGGCCTGCTGGCGGTGCGCCGTGCCGAGGCAGTCAGCGCCCGTGTCGCCGCCGCCGAGGATGACGACGTGCTTGCCGCGCGCGTCGATCTGGTTCTCGACCGCCTCGCCTGCCACGACCCGATTGGCCTGGACGAGGTACTCCATCGCGAAGTGCACGCCGTCGAGCTCGCGGCCCGGGATGCTGAGATCGCGCGGAACCGTCGCGCCCGTCGCCACGACGACGGCGTCATACCGCCGCCGAAGCTGGTCCCAGCTCACGTCGCGACCGACCTCGACGCCGGCCCGGAAGCGCGTTCCCTCGGCCTTCATCTGCTCGAGGCGGCGGTCGAGCACCTCCTTCTCCATCTTGAAGTCGGGGATGCCGTAGCGCAGGAGGCCGCCGATGCGGTCGTCCCGCTCATAGACCGCGACGGTGTGGCCGACGCGCGTGAGCTGCTGCGCGGCCGCGAGGCCCGCGGGCCCCGAGCCGACGACGGCGACCGTCTTGCCCGTGAGGCGCGCCGGCGGGAGCGGCTCGACGAATCCGCCCTCGAATGCCTGCTCGGCGATCGAGACCTCGATCTGCTTGATCGTCACGGCCGGCTGGTTGATGCCCAGCACACACGCCGACTCGCACGGCGCGGGGCACAGCCGCCCCGTGAACTCCGGGAAGTTGTTCGTCGCGTGCAGCCGCTCGCTCGCGTCCTGCTCCTTGCCGCGCCACGTGAGGTCGTTCCACTCGGGGATGAGGTTCCCGAGCGGGCAGCCGTGATGGCAGAAGGGGATGCCGCAGTCCATGCAGCGGCTCGCCTGGCGCTTGAGGACGCCGTTCTCCTGGGCCTCGTAGACCTCCTTCCAGTCCATGATGCGGACGGGAACGGGACGGCGCGGCTGCGTCTCACGCTGCCGGACCTTCAGGAATCCGCGTGGATCAGCCACCGGTCACCTCCAGAATGCGAGACCAAACTTCCTCCCCGTCCGGGTCGAGGCCCTCCTCGAGGGCTCCCAGGCGGGTCTGCTGGACCGCCGCGTAGTCGCGCGGCAGAACCTTCGTCATGCGCGCCGCGGTGTCATCGAAGTTGTCGAGCAGCCGCTGCGCGAGCTGCGAACCCGTCTCCTCCGCGTGCTTCGCGATGAGGTTGCGCACGATGTCGCGGTCCTCGTCATCGAGCTCGAGGAGCGTGAGCTCTCCCGAGTCGAGCGACTGCGTGTTGACCTTCGTCGAGTCGAGGTCGAGCACGAAGGCGGTTCCGCCGGACATGCCCGCGCCGAAGTTGCGGCCCGTGCGGCCGAGGATCACGGCCTGGCCGCCCGTCATGTACTCGCACCCGTGGTCGCCGATGCCTTCGACGACCGCCGTCGCGCCCGAGTTGCGGACGAGGAAGCGCTCCCCGACGATCCCGCGCAGGAGGATCTCGCCGCTCGTCGCGCCATACCCGATGACATTGCCGGCGATGACGTTCTCCTCGGCCGGGAACACATTCGTGCGGTCCGGCCGCACGATGACGCGGCCGCCCGAGAGGCCCTTCGCGACATAGTCGTTCGAGTCGCCGAAGAGCCGCAGCGTGATGCCCGCGGGGAGGAACGCACCGAGGGACTGGCCGGCCGTTCCGGTCAGCGTGATGTCCACCGTGTCCGTCGCGAGCGTGTCCGTGCCGAACGTGCGGGTCACCTCGTGGCCGAGCATCGTGCCGACTGAGCGGTCCGTGTTGACCACGGGCAGGCTGATCTTGACCGGGCTTCGATCCCTGAGGGCGTCCTGCGCCATCTCGATGAGCTCGACATCGAAGTGCTTGTCGAGCTCGTGGTTCTGGCCCGTGAGGTTGCGCAGCGGCGCGTCCTCGTCGAAGTCGAGGCCCGCGAGGATCGGCGAGAGGTCCAGCCCCTCGGCCTTCCAGTGGTCGATCGCGTCCTTCGTGTCGAGGAACTCCGAGCGGCCGATCGCCTCTTCGAGCGAGCGGAAGCCGAGCTGCGCGAGGATTTCGCGGATCTCCTCCGCGACGAACTCGAAGAAGTTGACCACGAACTCGGGCTTGCCCGAGAAGCGAGCACGCAGCTCCGGGTTCTGCGTCGCGACGCCCACCGGGCACGTGTCGAGATGGCACACGCGCATCATGATGCAGCCCGAGACGACGAGCGGCGCGGTCGCGAAGCCGTACTCCTCGGCGCCGAGCAGCGCCGCGATGACGACGTCGCGGCCCGTCTTGAGCTGTCCGTCCACCTGGACCACGACGCGGTCGCGGAGCCCGTTGAGCATGAGCGTCTGCTGGGTCTCGGCAAGGCCAAGCTCCCACGGGACACCCGCGTGCTTGAGCGAGTTGAGCGGCGAGGCGCCGGTTCCGCCGTCGTACCCGGAAACGAGGACGACGTCGGCCTTCGCCTTCGTCACGCCCGCGGCAACCGTGCCGATCCCCACCTCGGAGACGAGCTTGACGTGCACGCGCGCGCTCGGGTTGGACCGCTTGCAGTCGTAGATGAGCTGCGCGAGGTCCTCGATCGAGTAGATGTCGTGGTGCGGCGGCGGCGAGATGAGGGTCACGCCCGGGGTCGAGTGGCGCGTGCGCGCAACCCACGGGTAAACCTTCTGGGCCATGAGCTGGCCGCCCTCGCCAGGCTTCGCGCCCTGGGCCATCTTGATCTGGATGTCCGTCGCGTTGGTCAGGTAGAGGCTCGTGACGCCGAACCGTCCCGACGCGACCTGCTTGATCGCCGAACGGCGCTCGGGGTCGAGGAGCCGGTCGACGTCCTCGCCGCCCTCGCCCGTGTTCGACCGCGCGCCGAGGCGGTTCATCGCGATCGCGAGGGTCTCGTGGGCTTCCTTCGAGATCGAGCCATAGCTCATGGCGCCCGTCGAGAAGCGCTTCACGATGCTCGAGACCGACTCGACCTCCTCGATCGGCACGGCAGGGCGAATGCCCTCCCGGAACGCCAGGAGGCCACGGAGCGTCATGAGGTTCTTCGACTGGTCGTCGATCCCGCTCGTGTACGCCTTGAACACGTCGTAGCGGCGCTCGCGCGTCGCATGCTGGAGGCGGAAGACCGTCTCGGGGTTGAACAGGTGCGGCTCGCCGTCACGGCGCCATTGGTACTCGCCCCCGTTGAGGAGCGCCCGGTGCGGCTGCTCGATGCCCGAGGCCGGGTACGCCATCTCGTGGCGCGCAGCGACCTCTGCCGCGATGACGTCGAGACCCACGCCGCCGAGCTGGCTGTGCGTGCCCGCGAAGAATTCGTCGACGAGATCCTGCGAGAGGCCGAGTGCCTCGAAGGTCTGGGCGCCGCAGTACGACGCGACGGTCGAGATGCCCATCTTGGACATGATCTTGAGGACGCCCTTGCCGAGGCCCTTGATCAGGTTGTAGACGCCATCCTCGGGCGAGACGCCCGGGAGGTCGCCCGAGCGGATGAGCTCCTCGACCGACTCCATCGCGAGGTATGGGTTGACGGCGGCGACGCCATAGCCGAGCAGCACCGCCACGTGGTGGACCTCGCGCACGTCGCCCGCTTCGACCACGAGCGCTGTCTTCGTGCGGTTGGCGCTGCGCAGGAGGTGATGGTGCACGGCTGAGACGAGCAGGAGCGAAGGGATGGGCGCCCACTGCGCGTTCGAGTCGCGGTCCGAGAGCACGATGTACTGCACGCCGCGGTTGACGGCGCCCGAGACCTGCTCGCAGATCTCGGTCAGCCGGCCGCGGAGCGCCGCCTCGCCGCCCTCGGGCCGGTAGAGGCCGCGGATCTTGACAGCGATCCGGTCGCCTTCGTCACTTTCGATGTTCGCGATCTTCGCGAGCTGATCGTTGTTGATGACGGGGAACGGCAGGATGATCTGCTTCTGCTTGACCTGGCTCGTGCTGAGCAGGTTGCCGTTCGGCCCGATCGCGCCGTTGAGGCTCGTGACGAGCTCTTCGCGGATTGCGTCGAGCGGCGGGTTGGTCACCTGGGCGAACGACTGCACGAAGTAGTCGAAGAGGAGCCGTGGCCGCTTCGAGAGCACCGCCACGGGCGTGTCAGAGCCCATCGCGCCGATCGGCTCGGCTCCCGTGCGGGCCATGGGACCGACGAGGACGCGCAGCTCCTCCTGGGTGTAGCCGAACGTCCGCTGGCGGACGTTGACCGACTGCGGCGTGTGGACCACGTGCTCGCGCTCGGGCAGGTCGTTCAGGCGGATGACGTTCTCGTCGACCCATTCCTGCCACGGGTTCGCACCGGCCACCTCGGCCTTGACCTCGGCGTCCTCGATGATGCGGCCCGCGTCGGTGTCGACGACGAACATCTTGCCCGGCGAGACGCGGCCCTTCTTGACGATCTTGGCCGGCTCGATGTCGACGACGCCGACTTCCGAGGCGAACACGACGAGGCCGTCCTCGGTCACCCAGTAGCGGCACGGCCGGAGGCCATTGCGATCGAGCGTCGCGCCCACGACGTTGCCGTCGGTGAACGACACCGCCGCGGGGCCGTCCCACGGCTCCATCAGGAGCGAGTGGTACTCGTAGAAGGCACGGCGGGCGGGATCCATCGTCGCGTGGTTCTCCCACGCCTCGGGGATCATCATCATGATCGCGTGGGTGATCGGCCGGCCCGAGAGCCACAGGAGCTCCGCGACCTCGTCGAACGAGGCCGAGTCGGACGCGCCCGGCGTGCAGATCGGGAAGAGCTCCTCGGGCACATGGCCGAGCAAGGGGCTCGAAAGCTGCGACTGGCGCGCGCGCATCCAGTTGCGGTTTCCCTTGACCGTGTTGATCTCGCCGTTGTGAGCGATGGTGCGGAACGGCTGGGCGAGGGGCCAGGACGGGAACGTGTTCGTCGAGAAGCGCGAGTGGACGATCGCGAGCTTCGTCGTGAACCGCTCGTCGGAGAGATCCGGGTAGAACGGCTCGAGCTGCGCGGTCGTGAGCATGCCCTTGTAGACGATGGTCCGCGACGACAGCGACGGGAAGTACACGCCGTGCTTGTTCTGGGCGCGCTTCCGGATCCGCCACACGCGGGCGTCGAGGTCGTTGCGCTCGAGCTCCTCGCCTGTGGCGGACGCGAAGAACGGCTGCGCGAAGCGCGGCATGCACGCACGCGCCATCGCCCCGACAAGCTCGGCGACGACGGGGACCTCGCGCCAGCCGAGGACCGTCAGGCCCTCCGCCTCGGCGAGCCCTTCGATGCCCGCGCGCGCTGCGGCGTCCTCGCGGTCCTCGGCGGGCAGGAACGCGATGCCGACGGCGTACTGCCCGGCGGCGGGGAGCTCGAAGTCGACTGCCGCGCGGAAGAAGGCGTCGGGGATCTGGAGAAGGATGCCCGCGCCGTCGCCCGTTCCTTCATCGGCGCCCACGGCGCCGCGGTGCTCGAGCGCCCGCAGGGCATGCAGGGCGGCATCGACGATGTCGTGCCCGCCCTCGCCACGGAGGGTCGCGACGATCGCAAGACCGCACGCGTCCTTCTCCTGGTCCGCACGGTAGAGGCCCGTCGACGCGGGAAGGGCCGAGAATCGCTCGAACGGCGAGATGGGCCCTCCTGCGCTGTGCTCGACGGCGGTGCCGTGTGTCGGGTGAGTCATGACGTAACGTCCTTCCTCCTGGTCGATTCGCGACAGGGGACAACGTTGGCCCCGCATTGCCGGGCGTGGTGCGCCCAAGCACGGCGATGATTACTGGAAATTGTAGGGTGGGCGCCGCGCCGTCGAACAGCGTCGAGCCTCCTCCCCACCTCGGCCCGGCTTCACGGAGCACGGGTGACCGGTGACCCACATCGTTGTGGTGCGAGCGACGCGCGGGCGGTGGCCTGCAATCGTGGCGAGCCTGGCCGAAGCCTACTTGCCGTCGTCCTCTGCCGAATCCGACGCGTCCTGAGATGCGGGACGCGGGTCATCGAGGGCGGCTCGGTGTGACGTCACCTTACCACGGTCGCCGTATTCCGAGACGGACGAGTCCGAATGCTGGATGGCTGTTGCCGCGCGCGCATCACCTGTTGCATCGCCTTCGTCCGCCTCGCGCGGCTCGCGGCCCGCAGCCCACACGCCGTCCGTCTCGCGTCCGCGGCGCACGCTCAGGACGAGGAGCACGAGGACAGACGCGAGGAAGACGACGATGCTCGTCCACACGTTGAGGCGCGCCGTGACGCCGAACAGCGTGATCTGCTGGGCGGCATCGATCCGCAGCGCCTCGATCCAGACGCGCCCGAGGGTGTAGTAGGCCGCGTACACCCAGAAGAGCCGCCCGCCCCGGAAGCGGAACCGGCGGTCGAGCAGCACGAGAAGCACGACCCCGACGAGGTTCCACACGCATTCGTAGAGGAACGTCGGGTGGAACAGCGTGCCCACCGCGTATCCGGCTGGGAAATTCGGACTCGACGGATCCACTTCGAGGCCCCAGGGCAGCGTTGTCGGCCCGCCGAAGAGCTCTTGGTTGAAGTAGTTGCCCCAGCGGCCGATGGCCTGCGCGAGCAGGAGCCCGGGAGCGGCGGCGTCCATGAAGGCCGTGAGGCGAACGCCGGCGCGACGACAGCCGATCCAGGCACCGGCCGCGCCCAAGACGACGGCGCCCCAGATGCCGAGGCCGCCTTCCCAGATGCGCGGGATCGCCCACAGGTCGCCCGTGCCGTTGTACCCGGGGCCGAAGTAGCGGTCCGGGGAGGAGAACACGTGGTAGAGGCGCCCGCCGATGATCCCGGCCGGGATCGCCCAAATCGCGATGTCCCAGATCGCATCCACGCTGCCGCCCCGCGCCTTCCAACGCCGCGTCGTGAGCCACAGCGCCACGACGATGCCGAGGAGGATGCAGAGGGCATACGCATGGATCCGCAGAGCGCCCCACGGGAGCGGGATGTCGAACCCGGACCACCCGGGGGCCGGGATCGCCGCGGGCGCCAGTGCGCCCGCCCTGACGGCGAACGTCACGCGGAGCCTGTCGTCCGGCCGAGTCCCGTGCTGAGCTCGGCGGCGAGCCGCCCCACAGCCGCCGGGCCGCCGTCGCGCAGCGCGACGACGATCGCGGTGCCGACGATCACGCCGTCGGCATAGGCCGCAATCTCGCGCACGTGCCCGGCGTTCGAGACGCCGAGCCCGACGCACACCCGTTCGGCACCCGCGTCGCGGGCACCGGCGACGACGCGCTGGGCGCTCTCGTCGACGGCCTCGCGGGCTCCCGTCACCCCCATGAGGGATACGGCGTACGTGAAGCCGCGCGTCGCGGCCACCGTCATGGCCATGCGCTCGGGCGTCGTCGAGGGGGCCACGAGGAACACACGGTCGAGGCCGTACTTGTCGGACGCGTCGAACCACTCGGCCGCCTCGTCCGGGATGAGGTCAGGCGTGATGAGGCCCGCTCCCCCGGCCTCGGCGAGGCGGCGCGCGAACTCGTCGACGCCCATTCGCATGACGGGGTTCCAGTAGGTCATGACGAGCACCGCGGTGCCGAGCTCGGCCGTCGCGTCCGTGACGGCCTTGACGACGTCGAACACGCTCGCAACCCGGAAGCCGTGGGCGAGCGCCTCGGTCGTCGCGGCCTGGATGACGCTGCCGTCCATGACGGGATCCGAGTACGGGATGCCGATCTCGATGATGTCCGCACCGTTCCGCGCGAGTTCGATCGCGGCGTCGATGCTCTCCTGCACGCTCGGGAAGCCCGCGGGCAGATAGCCCACGAGGGCCGCACGGCCCTCGGCCTTCGCGCGGTCGATCGCGGCCGCGACCCTGCTCACGGCCGCGCGTTCCCCGGTGCCGGGCACCGTCTGCTCCGACGCGCTCATGCGTTCTCCTCCCCCGTGCCGGCCTCGTCGGCCGTGTGCGGATTGGCCCCCTTGGGCCGCCTCGTCGAAAGCGTCGTGCCCTTGACCTGGCCGTCCTCGTCGAGCATGCCGAACCAGTCGGCCGCGGTCTGGACATCCTTGTCCCCCCGGCCCGAGAGGTTCACGACCACGATCCGTTCGCCCGGGTCGCCGCCTTCGGCAGCGAGTCGCTGGCCCACCTTGATGGCCCCCGCGAGCGCATGGGACGACTCGATCGCGGGAATGATGCCCTCGGTGCGGCACAGGAGGCTGAACGCCTCCATCGCCTCCGTGTCCGTGATGGGCTCATACGCCACGCGGCCGATGTCGTGGAGGTACGAATGCTCGGGGCCGACCCCCGGGTAGTCGAGGCCTGCCGAGATCGAGTGCGACTCGATCGTCTGGCCATCCTCGTCCTGCATGAGGTACGAGCGCGCGCCGTGCAGCACGCCCGGGCGGCCCAGGGTGATCGTCGCCGCGTGGCGCCCGCTCTCGACCCCTTCGCCGCCGGCCTCGAAGCCGTACAGCCGCACCGACGCGTCGTCGAGGAAGCCGTGGAAGATGCCGATCGCGTTCGAGCCGCCGCCGATGCACGCGCACACGGCGTCCGGGAGGCGGCCCGTCTGGTCGAGTATCTGCTCGCGGGCCTCGTCCCCGATCACCTCGTGGAAGAACCGGACCATGGCCGGGAACGGATGGGCCCCCGCCGCCGTCCCGAGGAGGTAGTGCGTCGTCTCCACGTTCGCGACCCAGTCCCGCAGCGCGTCGTTGATCGCGTCCTTGAGGGTCTGCGACCCGTTCGTGACGGGGACGACCTCGGCCCCGAGGAGCTGCATGCGGGCCACGTTGAGCGCCTGCCGGCGGCAGTCCTCGGCTCCCATGTACACGACGCAGTCGAGGCCGAGGAATGCGGCCGCGGTTGCGCTCGCGACGCCGTGCTGGCCCGCGCCCGTCTCGGCGATGATGCGCGTCTTGCCCATGCGCTTTGCGAGGAGCGCCTGTCCGAGCACGTTGTTGATCTTGTGCGATCCCGTGTGGTTGAGGTCCTCGCGCTTGAGGAAGACACGGACCCCACCTGCGTGGGCCGAGAAGCGCTTGGCCTCGGTCAGGAGCGAGGGGCGGCCTGAGTAGTTCCGGTTGAGTTCCGCGATCTCGGCGAGGAAGTCGGGATCCTGCTTGGCCTTTTCGAACGTCTCCTCGAGCTCGTCGAGTGCGGCGATCAGCGACTCGGGCATCCAGCGTCCGCCGTAGGCGCCGTAGTAGGGCCCCGACGCGTGGCGCAGGCTTCCCCCGAGGAAGGCGTCAGCAGGCCCCTGGGAATCGTTCGGGTCCGCGCTCGGGCCGGGGGCCGCCGCGGATGCTTCTGGCGCGTTCTCGGCCACGAATCTCTCCGTCCTTGGTTGTTGTCTGCCGGGCGTGCCCAGGCCGCGAGCCGGGGCGCCAGCTCGAGGCAGGTCGACGCTCAGCGCATGTCGATCATGATCGCCGGTTGAGGCGCTCGGCGATGGCCACGGCGCCGCGGCGCTGGAAGTCCGCGATCCGCTCCCGCGGGGAACCGTGCGTCACGAGCGCCTCGCCGACGAGCACCGCGTTCGCGCCGAGGCCCGCGTACTCCGCGACGTCGTCGGATCCCCGCACGCCCGATTCGGCCACGATGATCGGGCCCGAGGGAATGCGGCCGGCGAGCCGGCCGAACACGGAGCGGTCGACGTCGAGCGTCTTGAGGTTGCGGACGTTGACGCCGAGGATCCTCGCACCGGCGGCGAGGCCTCGGTCGACCTCCTCCTCGGTGTGCGTCTCGACGAGGGCGTTCATGCCGAGCTCGTGGGTGAGCTCGAGGAAGTCCTTGAGCTGGACGTCATCGAGCGCGGCCGCGATGAGCAGGACGAGGTCCGCGCCGTGGGCGCGCGCCTCGTGGAACTGGTACTCGTCAACCATGAAGTCCTTGCGCAGGAGCGGAATCTCGACGGCCGAGCGCACGGCGTCGAAGTCGGCGAGGCTTCCGCTGAAGCGGCGCCGCTCCGTGAGGACGCTGATCACCGAGGCGCCGCCGTCGGCGTAGTCGCGCGCGAGCCGTGCCGGATCCACGATGTCCGCGAGCTGGCCCTTCGAGGGACTCCGGCGCTTGACCTCGGCAATGACCTTGAGCTCACGGCGGGGAGCGTCGAGCCCGCCGAGGGCCGCGAACGCGTCGAGCGCGGCGGGGCGCTGGGTGGCTGCGTCGCGGACTGCGCCGAGCGGGAGCTCCCTCATGCGATCGCCGAGGTCCTCGCGGACGCCGACGATGATGTCGTCGAGGACCGTCGACATCAGTGGGTGTTCTTGAGCTTGCTGCCGCCCACGCCGTAGCCCGCGCGACGCATCGCCCAGCCGACCACGAGGCCGATGCCGATGATGACGACGCCAGCCCAGAAGATCGGGGAGTTCGCGATCGCGAACGCGATGCTCGAGACGAGGGCGCCGATCAGCATGATGAAGACGCAGGTCCACGCGGCAGGGCTGTTCCCGTGGCCGAGGTCCTCGCCGTGGACGACCGCCTTGGTGCTGCTCTGGGAACCGCTCGCGTTGCTCATGTCTTCCTTCTCCTCATTCGGGGGGTCTACTGGCCATTCTGCCATCTTCGGCGGGACGTGACGGCCTCCAGGGCGTTCCGCGTCGTCGTGCGCGAGGCGCGGCAGCGTGCTCGCGGCGCCCGGAGCTCAGTCGGTCGGATCCTCGCCGCGCGTGAGCTGGTCCCAGCCGTCGATGTCGTCGACCCGCCCAGCCGGCTCGCCTGCCCGATCGCCTGTGCGCGCGCCGTCGTCCGCGGCCCCTGCCCGCCCCCGCGACGCGCCGGGGCGGCCGGCGTCGTATTTCGTGCGGGTGGGCCATCGGCGGGAGGCGAGCAAGGCGAGCACGCCGCACAGCGCGAGGAGCAGGCCCGCGACGGCGGCCGCCGCCGGGTACCACGTGAGCGCCGTCGTCGCGGGGCCCCCCGAGGCGCCCGTTGCCTTGGCGATCGAGCTGTCGGCGGCGCCCCGTGGGTCCGCGATGACGGCGAGGCAGGCCGCCGCGACGCCGAGTCCCGCGAGGACGACGACGACGCTCGCCACGCCGCGCCCGATCCGGCCGGCGACGGCGGCCGCGAGGACCCCGGCGAGGCCAACGAGCGCGAGGGCCGTCACGGCCGTTGCTGCCTTGCTGCCCTGGACCGCGACGTGCGCGGTCCGTACGGCAGCGCCCTGCACGTCGGCATCGACCCACGTCTGGGTCGTCGTCGCGAAGGCCACGACGGCCACGAGGACGCTGAGCGCCACGACCGTGGACTTGCGCGCCCACACCGCCACGCGGCGAGGCTCGTGTCCGGCCGTCGTGCGGTCCACCGTCTCGGATGGCTCAGGCACGAGCGCTCCCGACTCCCACGCCGGGGAGCGTGCTCGCGGAGCGGAGGGCCGAGGCGGTGTGGACCGCGCGCAGCGGCGCGGCCGCCTTGTTGACCGACTCGAGGGCCTCCGTGGCGGGGTCGGAGTCGGCGACGATGCCGCCGCCCGACTGGACATACGCGCGGCCCTCGCGCAGGAGCGCCGTGCGGATCGCGATCGCCATGTCCATGTCCCCGGCGAAGTCGAAGTAGCCCACGACGCCGCCGTACACGCCGCGCCGCCGTGGCTCGACCTCGTCGAGCAGGCGCAGCGCGCGGGGCTTGGGGGCGCCCGAGAGCGTTCCCGCGGGGAACGTGGCCGCGAGCACGTCATAGGCCGTCGCGTCAGGCCGCAGGCGGCCGTCGACGGTCGAGACGAGGTGCATGATGTGGCTGAATCGCTCGACCGCCATGAACTCGCTCACCTCGACCGTGCCCGGGCGGCACACCTTGGAGAGGTCGTTGCGCGCGAGGTCGACGAGCATGAGGTGCTCGGCCCGCTCCTTGTCGTCCGCGAGGAGTTCGTCGGCAAGGGCACGGTCCGCCTCGACGGTCGCACCGCGCGGACGCGAGCCCGCGATCGGGTGGGTCACGACCTGGTCCCCCGTGACGGTCACGAGCGCCTCGGGCGACGAGCCGACGATCGAGTACTCGCGGCCGTCCGCGTCCGCGAGGCTCAGGAGGTACATGTACGGGCTCGGGTTGAGGGCCCGCAGGACGCGGTACACGTCGAGCGGCGCCGCGTCGAAGTCGAGCTCGAACCGCCGCGAGATGACCACCTGGAAGACCTCGCCGTCGACGATGGCCTCCTTGCCGCGCGCGATCGCGGCGAGATAGCCGGACTCCTCCCAGTTCTCCTGGACCTTGTCCCGATAGTCGATCACGGGCCCGAGGACCGAGACGGCCGCGGGCGCCGGCTTCAGCACGCGCTCGACCATGCGCGTGAGCCGCGTGACGGCGTCGTGCCAGGCCTCGTCGACCCGCTCGTCGCTGTTGTCGAAGTTGATCGCGTTCGCGACGAGCGTCACGGTGCCGTCGACGTTGTCGTGGACGGCGAGATCGGTCACGAGGTTCATCGCGAGCTCGGGCAGCTCGAGATCGTCCTCGGGCGGCGACACGAGCTTCTCCCAGCGGCGCACAGCCTCCCAGCCGACGAAGCCGACCATGCCCGACGTGAGCGGGGGAAGGTCCCCGAAGCGCTCGGTCCGCAGGGCCGCGACCGTGTCGCGGAGGGCCTCGAGCGGGTTGCCGCTCGTCGGGACGCCGACGGGCGGCTCGCCCGTCCAGTGCGCCTCGCCACCCTTGCTCGTGAGCGTCGCTCGCGACTCGGCGCCGATGAACGAATAGCGCGACCACGCTCCGCCCACGGCCGCCGACTCGAAGAGGAACGTGCCCGGATGCCCGTCGGCGAGCTTGCGGTAGAGGCTGATGGGCGTCTCGGCGTCCGCGAGGAGCTTGACGTGGACGGGGACGACCCGACGGTCCGCGGCGAGCGCGCGGAACTCCCCGAGCGAGGGTTCGATGACTCCGAGGTCGAGCATGGCGTGCGTGGTGGCTTTCGGTCGGCGCGGGTGGGCGGTTAAGCCCGGGGCGGGTGGGCGGTTAAGTCCGGCGCGGGCGGGCGGTTAAGGGTCACGGGGCTCAGTCGCTGCCGACGACGGCGGGGATCCCCCGGCCGTCGAAGCAGGTCCGCGTGCCCGTGTGGCACGCCGCGCCGATCTGGTCGACCTCGACCAGGAGCGCGTCGCCGTCGCAGTCGAGCGCGACGGACTTGACCCACTGCACGTGGCCCGAGGTATCGCCCTTGCGCCAGTACTCCTGCCGGGAGCGGGACCAGAACGTGACCCGTCCGCTCGTGAGGGTGCGGCGGAGCGCCTCGTCGTCCATCCAGCCCACCATGAGCACCTCGCGGGTGTCGTGCTGCTGGATGACGGCGGCCACAAGGCCGGCCGCGTCCCGCTTGAGCCGCTCGGCGACGTCCGCGGGAAGGGTCAGGGCGCCGACGCCCGAAGCGAGGACGGCGTCCTCGTCCGCGGTGGTCCCGGCGGCTGCTCCGGCCGCATCTGGAATGGGGTTGCTCTGCTCAGACATCCTCTCAAGTCTAGTGCGCGTCGCGTGCACACCCGTCCCCGCGCGCGGGCGCCCGCGAGCGTGCTAGTTTCGCTAGTGATGCTCTTCGTTCCTCCATCCCGGGAAGTCCTCGCCGAGACCTTGCTCGCGGCTGGCCCGAACGCACCCACTTTGTGCGAGGGCTGGACCACGAAAGAGCTCGCGGCGCACCTCTATCTGCGCGAGCGGAGCCCACGCGTCGGGTTCGGCCTCGCGGTGCGCGGGCTCCGCGGCGTCTCGGACGGGGCGACCGCGCGGCTCGCCGGCAAGCACGCGACGGCTGAGGCGTACGCCTCGCTCGTCGAGGCCTTCCGGTCCGGCCCGCCCAAGGCGTCCCCGCTGCGCATCGGCCGCTTCGACGAGGCGGCCAACCTCACGGAATTCTTCGTGCACACGGAGGACGTGCGGCGCGCGACGGCGAAGTGGGCACCCCGGGCGCTCGACACCGCCTACGCGGACGCATTGTGGGATCACCTCGTGCGGCACGCCGCGATCCTGTACCGCGGCGTCGACCTCGGCATCGTGCTCGTGAGCCCGCACGGCCCGCGCCACGTGGCCAAGCGCGCGCCCGTCTCCGTCGCAATCGTCGGCGAGCCCGGTGAGCTTCTCCTGCATGCGAGCGGGCGGGGCTCGCACGCGCTCGTGACCTTCGAAGGCCAGCCAGACGCCGTCGCTCTCCTCACGACTGCCGACGTCGGCCCCTGACAGCCGTGCCGCCTGCGTCATGCGGGCGGCGCCGCCACGGAAAGGACGCACCACCATGCCCGCGTTCGACGAAGTCTGGACATCCATCGCCCCGCTTTGGGCTGCCCTGAGCGGGGACGCGCGGGATCGCCTCGCCGCGTCGCCCGAGGAAGCCGGCGAGGCGGCCGTATTCCGCATCGCGACCTCGGAGGTCGACGAGGCGCCGGCCCTGCCCGAAGGCGCCGACCTCGTCGAGGCTCCCCTCGGGGCGTACGACATCGTCGAGCTCACCCTCTTCGGGCGACCCGCGGCGAAGGCGCGCATCGCGTTCGGGAACGGGATCGCCGCCGTCGGCCGCTTCGAATTCGAGCCTGGGCAGTCGCCCGACCAGCTCGGGCCCGGCCTCCTCTCGGCACTCGCCCAGGAGGCGTTCGCCGAGGGCGCCGAAACCATCTATACCGTGGCCGACGGCACGGAACAGCCGCCCTACCTCGGACCCGGGTGGACTGAGGCGGGGCGGCTGCGGCGCGCTTAGAAACCCCCGAGACCGACGACGGCGCGCGCCTCAAGCGGGCGCCGCGTCGGAAGGCGGTCAGCGGACCTCGTGACCCGCCGCGCGGATGGCGGACTTGACCTGCGCGATCATGTCGTCCGGACCGAAGTGGAACATCGACGCGGCCAGGACGGCGTCCGCGCCCGCCTCGATCGCGGGCGGGAAATGCTCGGGCGCCCCCGCGCCGCCCGACGCGATGAGCGGAACGTTCACGGCGGCGCGGATGAGCCGGATGAGCTCGAGGTCGAAGCCTTCTTTCGTACCGTCGGCGTCGATCGAGTTGAGCAGGATCTCCCCCACGCCGCGGTCTGCCGCCTCCTTCGCCCATGCGACGGCGTCGATGCCGGTCCCACGGCGCCCGCCGTGCGTCGTGACCTCGAAGCCCGACGGCGTGCTCGTCTCCCCCTGGACGCGGCGGGCATCCACCGAGAGGACGAGCACCTGCGAGCCGAAGTGGCGCGTGATCTCGTCGATGACCTCGGGGCGCGCGATCGCCGCGGTGTTGATCGACGCCTTGTCCGCGCCCTCCCGCAGGAGGCGGTCGACGTCGGAAACCGCGCGCACGCCGCCTCCCACGGTGAGCGGGATGAAGACCTCCTCCGCGGTGCGGCGTACGACGTCGAAGGTCGTCTCGCGCCCCGAGGAGGACGCCGTGACGTCGAGGAACGTGAGTTCGTCCGCTCCGGCGCGGTCGTAGCGGTGGGCGAGCTCGACGGGATCTCCCGCGTCGCGGAGCCCCTGGAAGTTGACGCCCTTCACGACGCGGCCCGCATCGACGTCGAGGCATGGAATGACACGGACGGCGACGCCCATGGCCCGCTCCCTTCCTGGCTCTGAACCTAGATCCGGCACGCGTGGATGCTGCTCACGAGGATCGCGCGCGCGCCGAGCTCGTAGAGCTCGTCCATGACGCGGTTCGTGTCCCTCTTCGGCACCATCGAGCGCACGGCGACCCAATCGGAATCGCGGAGGGGCGAGACCGTGGGCGACTCGAGGCCCGGCGTGAGGGCCGAGGCCTGCTCGACGAGGTCTTTCCGCACGTCGTAGTCCATGAGGACGTACTTGCGGGCCACCAGGACACCCGTGAGGCGTCGGATGAGGACGTCGATTGCCGTGAGCGCGTGGCCGCGCCGGCCGATGAGGACGGCCTCGGACTGGAGGATCGGCTCGCCGAACACGGCCATTCCCGCGGCCTTGAGCGTGTTGCCCGTCTCGACGACGTCCGCGATCGCGTCCGCGACGCCGAGGCGCACCGAGGATTCGACGGCCCCGTCGAGCCGGACGATCCGCGCCGGCGTCACGCCCTGCTCCTTGAGGTACGTGCGGAGGAGGCCGTCGTAGCTCGTCGCGACGCGGCGCCCCTCGAGCTCGGACACGGATGAGAACTCGCCCGCGGGCCCCGCGAACCGGAACGTCGAGGCCGCGAAGCCCAGCGGGAGGAGCTCTTCCGCCTCTACCTCGGCATCGATGAGCAGGTCGCGGCCGGTGATGCCGACGTCGAGCGTGCCCTGGCCGACGTAGACGGCGATGTCGCGGGGGCGGAGGAAGAAGAACTCGACGTCGTTCTCGGGGTCGAGCATAACCAGCTCGCGGCCCTCGCGCCGCTGGCGGTAGCCTGCCTCGGCAAGCATCGAGGAGGCGGCTTCGGACAGGGAGCCCTTGTTGGGGACTGCTACACGGAGCATGGGAGTCTTTCTGGTCTCGAGGGGAGGTGTGCTCGGCTTCTCGCCACGGGGCGCCCGGGACAAAGGAAGGGCAGGCGCGCGCCGCGGCTAGAGATGCGTGTACACGTCTTCGAGCGTGAGTCCCTTCGCGATCATGAGGACCTGGACGTGGTACAGGAGCTGGGAGATCTCCTCCGCAGCGGCCCCGTCCGACTCATACTCGGCCGCCATCCACACTTCGGCGGCCTCTTCGACGATCTTCTTCCCGATGCCGTGGACTCCCGAGTCCAGCTCGGCGACGGTGCGGGAGCCCTGGGGGCGACTCGTCGCCTTCTCGCTGAGCTCGGCGAACAGCGACTCGAAATCCTTCACGGGTCAAGCCTACTGGAGCGTGCAGGGCCGCCCGCACCGCGGGCGGCCCCGTGACGCGGCCCATGTGACGAAGCCAACACGGGGCGTGCGGGCCGGGTCAGAGGGACCGCAGGGTCGCCGCGGTGAGCAGCGCCGCCGTCGTCGCCTCATGCCCCTTGTCCTCGGACGAGCCCGGCAGCCCGGCGCGGTCAAGGCCCTGCTGTTCGGTATCGCACGTGAGCACACCAAAGCCCACGGGCACGCCCGAGCGCACGCTCACGTCGGTGAGCCCGGACGTCGCCGCCTCGCACACGTATTCGAAGTGCGGGGTCCCACCGCGGATCACGACGCCGAGCGCGACGACCGCGTCATGGGTGTCCGCAAGCCGGCCCGCAACAACGGGCAGCTCGAAGCTCCCCGGAACGCGCACGACCGTCGGCGACTCGATGCCCGCCTCGCGTGCGGCCCGCAGGGCACCATCGAGGAGGCCGTCCATGATCTGGGTGTGCCAGCTCGCGGCAACAATCGCGAGCCGGAGCTCGGCGAGCTGAGGGTCGTCAAGGGAAAGGAGGGGGGCGCCGTATCCGCTCACGTGGATGGTTCCTTCTGCCGTTGTCGGGCGGGTCAGTCGTTGTCTGTGTTGATGCGCGGAAGCCGCGGAAGCACGGCTTCGACGTCGAGGGTGAGGCGATGATCCATGCGCTCCTTCTTCGTCTGGAGGTAGCGCAGGTTCTCGGCCCGCGAAGGCACTTCGGTCGGGACCATCTCGACGACGTGCACACCGGCCTGCGCAAGCCGGTTCTGCTTGTCCGGGTTGTTGCTCAGGAGCCGGATCTGTGTGAGGCCCATCTCCGCAAGGATCTGCGCGGCCGCCTTGTAGCACCGTGCATCGACCGGAAGGCCGAGCTGCTCGTTGGCCTCGACGGTGTCGAAGCCCGCTTCTTGGAGCGCATACGCCTTGATCTTGTTCGCGAGGCCGATCCCGCGGCCCTCCTGCCCGCGCAGGTACAGGAGCGTTCCGCCCTCTTCGCGGATGAGCGCGAGCGCGTACGCGAGCTGTTCGCCGCAGTCGCAGCGGTACGAGCCGAAGACGTCACCCGTGAGGCACTCCGAGTGGAGGCGCACGAGGGGCGCGACGCCGTCGGCCGGCGGCTCGGGCGAGCTCACCGCAAGGTGCTCCGCGCCCGTCTCCTCGTCGACCCAGGCCTGGGCCACGAAATCGCCGAACGCCGTCGGAAGCTTGACGACCGGGCCGCCGGTCACGGGATGACGGCGGCGCGCCCCGTTCGCACCGGCCGCGCTCATGCTGCCCATTTCATTCCTCCCCGACGCCCGCCCGGGACGCCATGAATTCGACGAGGTCCGCGATCGAGACGAGGGGGCAGCCGAACTCGTCGGCAAAGCCGCGCAAGGCGGGCAGCCGCATCATCTCTCCGTCGTCGTGGACCACTTCTGCGATCACTCCTACTGGAGCCAAGCCTGCCAGACGGCACAGGTCGACGGCCGCCTCGGTGTGGCCGCGCCGGGCCAGCACACCTCCGTCAACCGCCCGCAGCGGGAATATATGCCCCGGCCGCGTGAAATCGGCGGCAGTCGAGGACGCGTCCGCGAGGGCCGCGACGGTCTTGGACCGGTCGGTTGCGCTGATCCCGGTCGAGACCCCGAAGCGGAGATCGCACGAAACGGTGTAGGCGGTCCCCTTCGAATCCTCGTTGAGCTCGACCATCGGCGGGAGCGCGAGCCGGTCCGCCGAGGCGCCGTCGAGGGGCACGCACACTACGCCCGAGGTATGGCGGATGGTCCAGCCCATGAGCGCGGGCGTCGAGAACTGGGCGGCGAAGATGATGTCGCCCTCGTTCTCCCGGTCCTCGTCGTCGACGACGACGACGGGTCGGCCGTGACGGAGCGCGTCGACGGCGGCCTGGATGGGCTCGAGGCGGATCGCCTGCGCGTGGGCGCTCATGCCGTCGCCCCCTCGGTCTTCGCCCCGAAGGACAGGAGCCGAGCCGTGTACTTCGCGAGCACGTCGACCTCGAGATTGACGCGGCCGCCCAAGGGTTTGGCGCCGAGGCCGGTCTCAGCGAGGGTCGCGGGAATGAGGCCCACCTCGAACCACTGGTCGGCCTCTCGCGCGGGGCTCACGGCCGTCACGGTGAGGGAGACGCCGTCGACCGCGATCGAGCCCTTCTCGGCGACATACGGCGCGAGCCCGGCGGGGATCGAGAAGCGCAGCCGGTGCCAGTTCTCGAGCGGTTCCCGCTCAAGAAGGGCGCCCACGCCGTCGACGTGGCCCTGGACCACGTGCCCGTCGAGGCGCCCGCCCGCGGGAACGCAGCGCTCGAGGTTCACGGCGTCGCCCGGGGCAAGCGAGCCGATGGTCGTGCGCTGGAGGGACTCCCCCATGACGTCGACGGAGAAGGAGTGCCCGTCGTTGCGGACCGCGGTGAGGCAGCATCCGTCGACGGCGATCGAGCCTCCGAGCGGGAGGTCCTCCGCGAGGCTCGGCGCGGTGAGCGTGATGACCGCGCTTTCGCCCGTGGACTCGACGGCCTCGACGGTGCCGCGCTCTGCGATGATTCCGGTGAACATCAGTGGCTTCCTTCTGCTGGGGCAAGAGTGTGCTGGGAGGGCGCGGACGCGGGCCGCAGGTGGAGGCGGAGGTCGTGGCCGAGCCGCTGGACGGCACCTCCGCCGCTTTCGTCCCACGCCCAATGCTGAGCGTCGGCGAGCGTGCGGATGCCGAGATCGGCCACAGAGCTCTTCCCCGTGCCGAGGAAGACCGGGGCTTCGTAGACGATGAGCTCATCCACGAGTCCGGCCGCAAGGAACGCCGCGATGATGCGGGAGCCGCCCTCCACCATGACGTGTCGGGCGCCGAGCCCGAACAGCTCGGCGAGCGCGGCAGCCGGGTCCTGAGTCCTCACGTGGTGGAACCGGCCGTCTGTCCCCCGGACGGCTGCGCCGTCGGGGACATCTCGGAGGCCCATGACGACGCGCAGCGGCTGATGGTCCAGAAGGCCTCCGTCCGCGCCGCGTGCCGTGAGGCGTGGATTGTCGACGGCGACGGTCTCGGAGCCGACGAGGATCGCGTCGATGCGGGAGCGGATCGCGTGGTTGTCGGCGAGGGACTCGGGGCACGTGATCCACTGGCTCGTGCCGTCCTCGGCGGCGATCCGCGCGTCGAGCGTCTGCGCGATGTGCACAGTCACGAACGGGCGGCGCGCCCGCACTGCGGCGAGCCAGCGCTCATTGAGGTGTTCGGCGTCGTCCGCGAGCACGCCCGAGTCGACGTGCACGCCCGCGGCCCGCAGCGTGCGGGCGCCACCCGAGGCGGCGTCGTGCGGATCGTCGATCGCGTACACGACGCGCGCGACGCCCGCCGAGATGAGCGCCTGGGCGCACGGCCCCGTGCGGCCCGTGTGGTTGCACGGCTCGAGGGTCACGTACATCGTCGCGCCCGCGAGGTCGACGCCGTCGCGCCGGGCCGTCGCGATCGCGTCGGCTTCGGCGTGCGCGGTCCCGGCGCCGCGGTGGAAGCCCGTGGCGAGGACGGTTCCGTCCGGGGCGACCGCGACGGCGCCCACGAGGGGGTTCGCGCCGCGGACGCCCTGCGCTGCGAGCCCGAGCGCGGTCCGCATGTGGGCGGCATCGCGGTCCGCCGCGCGCGGCGACGCGGTCTCCGACACGCCGATCGCGTTCACCCGATCACCTCCGCAGCCTCGGCGGGCGCGGAGTCCGGAGCGGAGGAAGCCGCCCGGCCGGCCTCGCGAAGCTGGGCGCGCCACCACACGAAGAAGCCCGTCAGGGTGAACGCACCATAGAACGCATACATCGTCCCGCTCGCGTAATACCCCGCGCTGAAGAGAAGGGGCACGCCGACGACGTCGACGGCTACCCAGATGAGCCAGAATTCGGTCCAGCCGCGCGCCATCCCGTAGGTCGCGAGAAGCGAGCCCATGAAGGTCCACGCGTCCGCCCACACCGGAGGATACGACCCGAATGCCGCGAAGAGGGGGGTCAGCGCCGCCGTGCCGACAGCCATCGCGAGGACGAGGCCCAGCCGCGCGCGGCCGCTCGCCCACCGCGGCGCCACCGCGCCGCTCTGGTCCGCGCTGGCGTGCCCTTCGCGGTGCCACTCGGCCCATCCGTAGGCCGAGACCGCGAGGAACATGATCTGCCGGCCAACCTGACCCCAGAGCGTCGCCGAGCCGACACCCGCCTCGGGCGCGATGCCGAAAGCCGAGGCAAAGGCCGTTCCGGCAAAAACAGTCACCAGGAGAAGATTTCCCGCGATTCCCACGGGCCAAGCCCACACGCGGCGGGCCATCCCGCCGAGGGCGCTCGCGAGGCCGAACGCGTTGCCGAGCACCTCGCGAAGAAGAAGCGCCGACCCCGCCATGGGGATCTGCGCCGTCAAGAGCCACTGCAAGAAGTCCATCGCAACCTTCCTTTCCGGACCGCAGCGGCTCCGGGGTTGCGACAGAAGCGGCGCGCCACGACGGCACACCACAGACTGCACGTGCTTCTCCCATCCAGACTTTGACTGTCGGTACCGGAGTTCCACCGGTTCAACCTTTGGCCTTCTCGGAGCGAGAGGGCCGCCGGGTCGCGGACTATCACCGCCGGTTCGGACTTTCACCGACCCCGGAGCACGTTCATTTGCTGACGGCCGCCGATCGCTGCTGACACATCAATCAGGCGGCCACTGACATTGTGGCACATCACGTGACGCCGCCGAGACGGGGCGTCACAAATCGCCTCGACACGAGACGCCGCCCGTGGCACGTCGGCTCAGCGGACGGAGCCTCCTGCGCGAACGGTCGCCTCGGCTGCCGCCCGGAGCGCCGCGATCGCCGCGGCAGGATCTGCCGCACCGTAGACGGCAGATCCTGCGACGAAGACATCTGCTCCCGCCTCCGCCGCGCGCTCGATCGTCGATGCCGAGATCCCGCCGTCGACCTGGATCGCGACCTTCGCACCGCTTCCGTCGACGGCCGCCCGGGCGCGCCGGATCTTCGGGAGGGTCGCATCGAGGAAGGCCTGCCCGCCGAATCCGGGCTCGACCGTCATGATGAGCAGCATGTCGATCTCGCCGAGCATGTCGAGGTAGGGCTCGACGGCGGTCGTGGGCCGCAAGGCCATGCCCGCTTTCGCCCCGCGCGCCCGGAGCTCACGCGCGAGCTTGATCGGCGCGATGGCCGCCTCGGCATGAAACGTGACGGACGCGAGCCCCAGCTCGGCATAGAGCGGCGCCCAGCGGTCCGCGTCGGCGATCATGAGGTGCGCGTCGAGCGGGATGGGGCTCACCGCCTGGATCCGCTCGACCACGGGGAGCCCGAGCGTGAGGTTCGGGACGAAGTGATTGTCCATGACGTCCACGTGGACGGCGTCGGCGGAGCCGATCCGGGCGAGCTCGGCCTCGAGGTTGACGAAGTCGGCGGACAGGATGCTCGGGTGGATGCAGCAGCGGCTCACTCAGGACTCCTTACTGGGTGGTAGCTTGCGGAAGAGCGCGAGGAACATGGCGTCGGTGCCGTGGATGTGCGGCCACAGCTGGGCCGTGGTGCCACGGCCCGAGGCAAGAGGGTGCCCGGCGCCAAGCGGCTCAAGGGCCGCGGCGTCAAGGATGGCGCCCGCGTCAAGCGGCTCGATGTCGCGGCGACGGCGGAGCGCGTCCTCGACGACGGCGGTTGTCTCGGCCGGATGCGGCGAACAGGTCACATAGCCGACGACTCCACCCGGCGCCGTCGCCTCGATGGCCGAGTCGAGGAGCTCGCGCTGGAGCGGGGCGAGCTCCGCGAGGTCCTGCGGCATGCGGCGCCATCGCGACTCGGGCCGTCTGCGAAGTGCTCCCAGCCCGCTGCACGGAACGTCGGCGATGACCCGCGTGAACGCGCCGCGCTCCTCGCCGCCGAGCGTCCGGCCATCGCCCGCGCGCACCGACCACGCTTCGGGGGGAACGGGACGGAGGGCCTGGCGCACGAGTTCGGCACGATGCTCGGCCGGCTCGTTCGCCAGCAGGGTTGCCCCGCGCTGCGACGCGAGGGCTCCAAGGAGCGCAGCCTTGCCGCCCGGCCCCGCACAGAGGTCGAGCCATCGCTCGTCGCCGTTGCCCCCCGCGGAGAGGGGTGCTGCGACGACGGCGCGCGCCACCAGCTGGGAGCCGACGTCCTGGACGCGCAAAGTGCCGCCGCGGACCGCGGCCCAGCGGCCCAGGTCGCCGCCCGAGGAGAGAGCCGACCCCTCGACGAGTTCGCCGCGCGTCGCACCGGCGTCGAGGGCTTCATCGAGGCTACCCAGGCCGGGGAGGGCGACGAGGTTCACGACCGGAGCGGCGTTGTCCGCTTCGAGGAGGTCATCGATCTCCGAGACCGGCCGGCCGTGGGCGACGAGGGACTGCCGAAGCGCCCGGACGATCCACGCCGGGTGCGCATGCCGGATCGCGGCGGCCTCGATCTCGTCGGGGGCCTCAGCGGCGAGCTCGTCCAGCCATGCGTCGAGCCCCTGCTCGGCGACCCGCCGCAGGACGGCGTTGACGAGCGAACCGGGTCCCGCCCCGACGACGGCCCTCGTCAGGGCGACGGTCTGGTTGAGCGCGGCGTGGGGCGGAACGCGCATCGAGAGAAGCTGGTGGGCGCCGAGGCGGAGGACGTCGAGAACGGCCGGATCAAGCCGTTCGAGGGGCCGGTCAACGCAGCGCGAGAGCACGGAATCGTAGGTCCCCTGACCCCGGAGCGCCCCGTAGGCGAGCTCGGTGGCGAACCCCGCATCCCTTCTGTCGAGACGGTGGTGGCGTATCCGGGCGGGGAGGACGAGGTTCGCGTAGGCGTCGTCCCGGGAGACGGCACGCAGGACCTCGAAGGCCACGAGGCGGGCAGGGTCCGCAGTCCTCGTCCGCTGGCTCGGCGCCTGCTGGCTGAACTGGCGCCGGCCGCTGCCGCCGCGGTTCCGCTCGCGTCCGCGGTCATTGCGCCGTTCGGCTGTCACTCGAACCTCATCCCCTCAGGCATTCCGGCGCCGCGCGCCCAGTCCGCGGCTCCCATCATCTTCTTGCCCGCCGGCTGGACGCGCACGAGTTCGAGTGCGTGGGTCGCCGTGCCGACGAGCAGAGAGCTGCCGTTCCACACGAGTCGCCCGGGCTCGAGGCCCGTGACATCGGGGCGGTGCCTGGGCGGCTCGAGCTTGAACCGTTGCCCGTCGAGCAGCGTCCACGCTCCCGGCTCGGGCGTTACGCCGCGTGCCCTGCGCTGGATCGCGACAGCCGGCTGCGACCAGTCGATCCGGCCGTCGTCGAGGGTCAGCTTCGGCGCGTAGGTCGGTTCGCCTTCTTGGGGATGGGCGGCCAGCGTGCCCGCGTCGATCCCGGCGAGCGTCGTGACAAGCAGGCCGGCCCCGCTCTGGGCGAGCTCGGCGAGCAGCGTCCCCGCCGTGGCGTCGGCCGCAGCCGTCATCGCCATCGTCCCGTACACGGGCCCCGTGTCGAGCCCCTCTTCGAGCAGGAACGTCGACGCTCCCACCACGTCGTCGCCGTGGATGAGCGCGTGCTGGACGGGCGCGGCCCCACGCCAGGCAGGAAGCAGGGAGAAGTGGAGGTTGATCCAGCCGTGCGCGGGAACCCCGAGGGCTTCTCGGGGAACTATCCCCCCGAAGGCGACGATCGCCGCGACGTCCGGCGCAAACGCCGCAAGCTGATGAGTCACCTCGGGCGTGATCCGGCTCGCCTTGACGAGAGGCAGGCCGAGTTCCTCGGCGCGCGCGGCGACGGGCGACGGCGTGAGGACCCGTTTGCGGCCGATCGGCGCGTCCGGCCGTGTCAGCACGCCGACGAGGTCGAGCCCTGGCTCGTCCGCGATCCGATCGAGCGAGGGGACGGCGACGGCGGGGGTTCCCGCAAACAGGACCCTCACGCGGGAGCGCCCGCCCCGCCGAACGATGTGCCGGCCGCAGACGATGCGCCCTTGCCGAAGGCCGACCCCACGTGGCCGGCGCGCTTCGTGACGGTCTGGCCCACGACGGAGCTGTAGTCGATCGCCCGGATCGCGCGCTGGGCGGCCTTGCGGTCGTCACCCTCGAGCCGGTCGACGAAAAGGACCCCGTCGAGGTGGTCGGTCTCGTGCTGGAACGCGCGCGCGAGCATCCCCTCGGCGTTGATCTCGAGGGGGTTGCCGTGGACGTCGAAGCCGACCGCCGTCGTCGCCCGCCGCCGGCGCACAGGGAACGCGACGCCAGGGATGCTGAGGCATCCTTCGACGACGTCCTCCTGGTAGTCCTCCGAGAGCGAGAGGACCGGGTTGACGATGTGCCCGCGCTCGCCATCGATCTGGTAGGTGAAGACCCTCTTGCCCACGCCCACCTGGGGGGCGGCGAGTCCCGCGCCGTCGACGTCGTCCATCGTCTCGAGCATGTCTTCCACAAGGCGTTCGAGTTCAGGCCCGAAGTCAGTCACGGGGTCCGCGGGCGTGCGCAGCACAGGGTCGCCGATGATCCGGATGGGCAGGATTGCCATGGCGAGAGGAGCCTTTCGATGTGGCGTGAGGGCGGATGGGCTGGGGCAATTCTAATCAGTGGGACGGGTCTCATCCGCGGGGCCGGGCTGGCGCGGGGTCGCGGGCGGAGGCGGCGGAAGCGGAAGGAGCGTACGGCCCGCCGCGGAGGCCTCGACGCGCGCAGCCCAGACGCGACGGAGCCGGCAGAACGTGGCCCAGTGGAACTTCCGGACCTCCGGATTGACGCGCACCGCCGCGTACTCTGTCTCTCCGATCGCGACAGCGATGAGCAGCGGATCCTCGCCGTACTGCCAGGGCTCCCACGCCCCGGCCGCTGCGTCGACGAGGGATTCCTCAGCCTTCATCCCGGCTACGAGCTGCATCGCCACCTTGTCGTCCGGCGGCTTGACGCGCCCGTCCCGCGTCGTGCCCTTCGTCTTGTAGTCGACGAGGCAGATTCGTCCGTTGATCCTCGCGACGAGGTCGAGCGTTCCCGCGTAGCCGACCGAGGTGTTCCACACCGTCTGCTCAGGCGCTATCGGTTCGACGCCAAAGCTTTCCCACCAGCTCTCGACGGTCGCCCCGAAGGCCTCCTCTCCGTTGATGCGGAGCTCCTCGCGGGCCTCTTCGAGCCGATTGGCCCGCCCGAGTGCCTTGAGCGCAAGCTGCTCGGCAAAGCTGTGGACCCGGTCCCCTCGCCGGGCGGCCGTGCGCGCATACTCGTGAGACGCGTCGACGGCCGTGCGCACGAGCTGGCGGATCCTCGCGGGGCTTTCGAGCGCCTCGCGCAGCTCGGGATGATCGGCCACGTGCTTGGCAGCCATATAGCTGCGCCACCCGTCGAGATCGAGGGGCTGCTGGGCGATCACGGTCGTGATGGAGGGGACGGTCGGCTCGTCCGAGAGCGACCGCCGGTACATCCTCCCGAAGCCGTCGGGGGATTCAGCTGCGAGGCCGGGGACTGTCATGACGTCACCCTTTCACACGGGTCCGACAAGCCAAGCCCGGCCCGTGGCGAGCACGGTGGGCACAGCCCGCCGGGAAAAGGAAAACCCCCGGACGGCGTCCGGGGGTTTCGAGGTGGGCGATACTGGGTTCGAACCAGTGACCTCTTCGGTGTGAACGAAGCGCGCTACCACTGCGCCAATCGCCCAGCGATCCTGCAGACTTCCTCTGCATCGATCTGACGCACCCGTCGTCGAGCGCTCTACGACTCTAGCCCACGCGCGGTCTCGTTCCAAATCACCCCCGGGATCTCAACACCGAATTGCACGCATGTGGTTTGCCCCAGCCACCCATGTCGACGCGGCGCGGTGCGATTTGTGCATTGCCCGACGGTCCTATAGAGTCTTTACTCGTTGAAGCGCGGCCTAGAGCCCGATCGGCGGCCCCCAGACAGGAGTCGCACGAAAGGACGAAGCCGGGCAGATACCCTGCGGACGTAGCTCAGTTGGTAGAGCACCACCTTGCCAAGGTGGATGTCGCGAGTTCGAATCTCGTCGTCCGCTCGCAGGACACTGTCGGAAGCATCCACGCGGATGCCAACACGGTGGGGTGGCCGAGAGGCGAGGCAGCGGCCTGCAAAGCCGTATACGCGGGTTCGAATCCCGTCCCCACCTCGGTGCACATCCTGAATCCCGGTTGTTCCGGGGCTCCGGGCGATTGGCGCAGCGGTAGCGCGCTTCCCTGACACGGAAGAGGTCACTGGTTCGATCCCAGTATCGCCCACGGAGAGGCTCAGGCCTCCCCTGCGGACGTAGCTCAGTTGGTAGAGCACCACCTTGCCAAGGTGGATGTCGCGAGTTCGAATCTCGTCGTCCGCTCTCTTCTTCTTAACGGACATTTCCCCCTCAGGGGACATGTCCGCGAAGAGACCCGCGAGGGCACAACTGAACACGGGCGATTGGCGCAGCGGTAGCGCGCTTCCCTGACACGGAAGAGGTCACTGGTTCGATCCCAGTATCGCCCACCCACCGAGGCGCCCCAGCGGGGCGCCTTTTCCGTCCGGTCCCTGCCTTTTCTGTCCGGCCACCGCCCGCCGTTCACCCATTGTTCACCTTGGAATCAGGGAGATTCGCGTCATAGCCGAGCCCCCCGCAGCTCTCTTCTCCCGGTAGCCACGTGCGGGCCGCCCCCAGCCCTATCCCTCGAGACATGCCCCCGACTCCTGCGAGGGGGTTGGATTGGGCTCGACACGTGGCTACCATCTTTCGTGGTGGAGCACAGTGGCTCCCTGAGGGGAAAGGAGGTGGCCGTGAATTCAGTCGACGCGATCGCGGCCAGGACCGGAAGCTGCACGAGGAACCTCGAGGTCTTCGAGGACCCCGCCCGACCTATCGGGGGCCTGTCCTAGGGACTCAGCCGGCAGAAGAGCCGGGCCGACCAAGATACGTCACAGGGATGCCGGTACCGCTGAGAGGCGGGACCGGCATTTCTGCGTCTGCGCTTGGATCCGACTGGCCTAGGAGGGCTCGTGCGCCTGGCCCTCGCGGGCGAGGGCGGTCAGTCGGGAAACGGCCCGGAAGTACTTCTTGAGGTAGCCGCCGCCCATCATCTCGGCCGTGAAGAGCTGGTCGAACGGCACGCCCGAAGCGAGGATCGGCACGTCTTTGTCGTACAGCCGGTCCGCGAGGACGACGAACCGGAGGGCGACTGCCTGCTCCTCGATCGTATGCACGTCCTTCCACACGATTCCGTCGATCCCGTCGATGAGCTGCCTGTAGCGGCTCGGGTGCACCCCGGCGAGGTGCTTCATGAGGGCGCCGAAATCGTCCACGGCGACGACCCCGCCGTCGAACTCCGCGTTCATCCGTGCGTCGAGTTCTTCGGTCTTGAGCGGCGCCGGCGCCGCGGGAAGCCCGCGGTGGCGGTAATCATCGCCGTCGATCCGCACGACGTCGAACTGCTCGGCAAGAACTTGGATCTCCCGCTGGAAGTCGACGGCGGCGAACCGTCCCTCGCCCAGTGCGCCGGGCAGGGTATTGGACGTTGCCGCGAGCTTGACGCCGGCATCCGCGAGTTCGCGCATAAGCCGGGACATGAGGACGGTATCGCCGGGATCGTCGAGTTCGAACTCGTCGATGCACACGAGCCGGTAGGAGCTGAGGGCCTCGACGGTCTTGCGGAAGGAAAGGGCGCCCACGAGGTTCGTGTATTCGACAAACGTTCCGAAGGCCTTCGGGCCCGGGGCCGAGTGCCACAGCGACGCGAGCAGGTGGGTCTTGCCCACGCCGAAGCCGCCGTCGAGGTAGATGCCCGCCCGGCCCTTCGCCTTGTTGCCGCCGAAGAACCGGGAGAACAGCCCGCCGCCGCCAGCCCCGTCCATGGACGTGCCGAAGTCGCGAAGCGACTTGACCGCGGCAGCCTGCGAGGGCTGGGCCGGGTCCGGGCGGTAGCTCTCGAACGAGACCGCGCCGAAGCGGGGCGAGGGGTGGAGGCCGGCCAGGAGATCGTCCACCGACACTTTGGGCGTGCGGGTGGCCAGGTGTGCGACAGTCGCCAAGGATTCCGTCCGTCATTGGGGCCCGGGGCCGCCGAGGGGTCCCAAGGGGCGATTACATGGATTGAGAGGCAGAGGCAAGGATATCGCGGACCAGCCCGTCATGTTTCGCAGCATGACAGACGACGACGACGGCTCTCACCGCACCCCCGCACCCTGACTACGCTGGAGGGGAACCTTCACGGGCACGCCCTTGCGTGGCGGCTGCCCGACTCAGCCGAGCGAAAGGCCACCGCCATGAGCTACCCCCTCGACAGCAACGAGAAGTTTGCCGCGTACGCCCACCCGGAGCGCCTCGTCTCCACGGACTGGCTTGCAGCGCAGCTCGCCGACGGCGCGCTCGACGGCGGCAAGCTCGCCGTCGTCGAGTCCGACGAGGACGTGCTGCTCTACGAGACCGGCCACATCCCGGGCGCCGTCAAGATCGACTGGCACACCGACTTGAACGACGAGGTGGCCCGCGACTACGTTGACGGTCCCGCGTTCGCGAAGCTCCTCTCCTCGAAGGGGATTTCGCGCGACACGACCGTGGTCATCTACGGTGACAAGTCGAACTGGTGGGCCGCCTACGCGCTGTGGGTCTTCACGCTCTTCGGCCACGAGGACGTCCGCCTCCTCGACGGCGGACGCGACAAGTGGATCGCCGAGGGCCGCGAGCTCACGACCGAGGTCCCGACCCCGGTCGAGGGCGGCTACCCCGTCGTCGAGCGCAACGACGCCCCGATCCGCGCATTCAAGGACGATGTCCTCGCGCACCTCGGCAAGCCGCTCATCGACGTCCGCTCCCCCGAGGAGTACACGGGCAAGCGCACCCACATGCCCGCGTACCCCGAGGAGGGCGCGCTCCGCGGCGGCCACATCCCTACTGCGGCCTCGATCCCGTGGGCCCGTGCGGCCGCCGAGGACGGAACGTACAAGTCGCGGCAGGAGCTCGAGGACCTCTACCTCGGCGAGGCGGGGCTCACGGCGGGCGACGAGGTCGTGGCCTACTGCCGCATCGGCGAGCGTTCGAGCCACACGTGGTTCGCGCTCAAGTACCTCCTCGGCTTCGACAACGTCCGCAACTACGACGGCTCTTGGACCGAGTGGGGAAATGCGGTGCGGGTTCCGATTGTTAAGGGTGAACACCGAGGCACCTGGCCGCTTTCCTAGGGCGCGGCATACGGATGCCCGCATCAGGGTGGCGGACAGGCAGCACCTGGCCGCTTTCCTAGGGCGCGGCATACGGATGCCCGCATCAGGGTGGCGGACAGGCAGCACCTGGCCGCTTTCCTAGGGCGCGGCAACCAGCAATCGGCCACCACCCAGGCGCGGCGGTCTCATGACGAGGCCGCCGCGCTTCACATCGCCCGGCGTAGTCTGGAAGGGATATGACGACTCACACCACACCCGCCCCCTTGGCGGAGATCATTGACGAGTTCCAGGCCCTCGAGGAGCGAGAGCGCCTCCAGCTCCTGCTCGAGTTCGCGCAGTCGCTTCCCGAGCTGCCTGAGCGGTATGAGAATCACCCGGAGCGGCTCGAGCAGGTTGTCGAGTGCCAGTCGCCGGTCTTCATCACAATCGAGACAGAGCCAGCGGACGACGGCGCGTTCCCGACTGTGCGCCTCTTCCTCACCGCTCCGCGCGAGGCTCCGACCACGCGAGGCTTCGCGAGCATCCTCGCCGAAGGGCTTGACGGGCTCCCGGCGAACGAGATCCTCGCGGTGCCGGACGACATCGCGCATGAGCTCGGCCTGGACCGCGCCGTCTCGCCACTGCGGCTGCGCGGCATGACGGCGATGCTCGTGCGCATCAAGCGCAAGGTGGCCGGCGAGTGCCACCTCGGCCAGACTGCCTGAGGATCCAGCACCCCTCCCCCGCACGCCGCACCCCTTGTTCGGGGCCCTCCACGGGCCTCTTGGTGATCAGCCGCAAGACGGAGATCATGCGCGTCCTCGCCTTCGAGGGCTTCGCCGAGCTGACGCGGCGGGCTCCGCGACGGGACGCCGGGCGATCGAGGCTGTCGCCGTCGCCTATCTCGACTTCGCCGTCGAGCATCCGGCGGTCTACGAGGCGATGTTCCAGCAGCCGATCGACACGCTCGCCCACAGGGCAACACGACGTCCCCGAACTGCCACCATGCTCCAGCCCCACGAAAACCGACGCGAGGTAGCGATGCGATCCCGAGGCAAGACCAAGACCGCGCACGGCCCGGGCACGCCCGCGACGGCGGCTCTCGAGGCCGCGGGCGTCCCCTACACGGCACACCCGTACGAGCACGACCCGTCGTCGGCGAGCTATGGACTCGAGGCCGCCGAGGTGCTCGGCGTTGCGCCGGAGCGCGTGTTCAAGACTCTCGTCGTAGACATCGGCGGGGACGTCGCCGCCCGACTGTGCGTCGCCGTCGTCCCCGTGAGCGGGAACCTCGACCTCAAGGCTGCGGCAGCGGCATTCGGCGCGAAGAAGGCCTCGATGGCGGACCCGGCGGCCGCCGAGCGACGCACGGGCTATGTGCTGGGCGGGATCTCCCCGCTGGGGCAGCGCCTGCCCTCTCCCACGGCGATCGACGAATCGGCCCTCGAGTTCGAGACGATCCTCGTCTCGGGGGGCCGCCGGGGCTTCGACATCGAGCTCGCTCCTGCGGACCTTGTCCGCGTCACGAAGGCGTCAATCGCGCCCCTGCGCGCCCGCTGACGTTCCCACGGACGACGGCATGGGCCCTCCCGGCCCGGGCCGTGGCGCGAGCGTCTGGGCGAGCCACGAGGCTATCGCGACTTCCCAGCGCTCGGGGTCGACGTTCCACTCCTTGGTGTGGCGGGCTTTCCGGAACGTCTCGAGCGTCACCATCTCCGGATTCCGGCCGGCCAGGAGGGCCGAGGGCCCGAAGGGCACAAAATCGTCGTCCGCGCTGTGCAGGATGAGCGTCGGGGTACGCAGCTCGACCGCGCGTGTGACCCAGTCCATCGCCCGGAAGTCGAGGGGCGCCGCCAGTCCTGTGATCCGGCGTCCCCACCGATGGGCGAGGAGGAACTGCCCGAAGCGCCCGATCCCCTTGGGGATCCTGTTGACCTGCGCTTGATGTGCGAGGACGTCGACCCAGTCGACGACGGGCGCGTCGAGCACGAGGGCCCGGATGTACTGCCGCAGGCTCGACCTGTCCGCGGCGGCGAGGCTGATCGCCCCGCCCATCGACCACCCGAAGAGCACCACGTCCTGCGCTCCATGGGCGAGCGCGTACGCGATGGCGTCCTCGACATCCTGCCATTCGGTCATGCCGAGGCCGTAGCGGCCGTCGGCCGTCGCGGGCGCGTCGCCGTCGTTGCGGTAGGAGATGATGAGGCTTGTGAGCCCCAGCCGGCGGGCGGGGATGAGGCTGCGAAGCGTCTCCGAGCGCGTCGCGCCGCGCCCGTGCACCATGATGGCCCACGTCGAGGGGTGTTCCCCGGCGTCCCCGGGGACGAACCATGCGGGCGCGGGGCCGAGCTCGGTGGGGAACTCGATCTCCTCGTAGGCGCAGCCGAGGTCCGCTGGCGAGGAGAACACGACGCCGCTCCATTTGCCCCGCACGGCCTGCGAGAGGTCGCCGCTGTATTCGGCGAGGACCCGGCGCGTGACGGTCCCGTCTCCGGGCGTGTAGTCCTCGAGCGGGCCGAGGCGCACATGCCCCGTGCCGCCCGCGAAGAACAGGCTGTACTCTCCGTCGACAATCGTGTCCGGCGAGGATTTGAGGATGACCCGGCGCTCGGTACCCGAGCCCTGCACGGCGAGGATCTCCTGGTCTTCGGCCTTGACCCGCTCCGGGGTCACGATCTTCCGGGCGAAGTGGGCGGCGAGCGCGGAGCTCGACGCAGCGACGGCGGAAGCCGCGGCGAGCCCCGCCCCGGCCCCCAAGAGGGCCCATACGCTCCGGGGCAGCTGCTCGTTGCGGGACAGACGGGCGGATCCGGGGGTTCGGGGCATGGCCCTATTCTCGCAAGCCCGAGGGCAGGCGGCGGACGACGGCGCGCGGCCGCGACCCGCGCGCGCAAGCTGTGGGCGAACACGGGCATGGCCGCTAGTCTGAACCCATGACGGCGCCGATCCTCATCCTGACCGAAGTCGCCCTGGGACCCGCGGAGCGCGCCGCGGTATCCGACCTCGTCGAGGGCGACACTCCGCTCGAGGTCCTCGTCCCCACCGGACGGAAGCGCAGGCTCGTCGTGGACTTCCTCGACCATCTCTCCATGCTCGAATTCGGCAAAGCCTTCGAGGGACTCTCCGGCGAGGTCGATCCGGCAGCCCAGCGCAGCGTCGCACAGACCGCGCTCGATGGGTCGCTCGAGGCGCTCGAGGGCCTGGGCTCCGAGGTGACGGGAACGCTCGTCGAGGGCGATCCGGTCGCCGCGCTGGCCGACCGCGCGTCGGCCTCGGGCGCCGGGCAAGCCGTCGTCGTGACCCTCCCCCACGCGATCGAGGACACGTTCCACACGGACTGGGCGAACCAGGCCCAGCGGCGGATCGGCATCCCGGTGCTGCACCTCTACGCCGGCACGGGATTTATCGGCGACTCCTGATCGTTCTCTGTTCATGAGTTCCCCTGAGCCCACGCCTGATACCCACGTCCCCTACGTCGATCGAGACGCCGCATCACTCCGCGAGTCCGACTGGCGGGAGCGGCTCACGCCGGCCGAGTACCACGTGCTCCGTGAGGCCGGCACGGAGCGGGCCTTCACGGGCGAGTACTGGGACACGCACACGAAGGGCAGCTACCGGTGCCGCGCGTGCGGGGCCGAGCTGTTCACGAGCCGCGAGAAGTTCGATTCGCACTGCGGCTGGCCGTCCTTCTGGGCGCCGCTCGCGGACGACGCGGTCGTCTACCTCCACGACCGCACCTTCGGCATGGACCGGGTCGAGGTGCGCTGCGCGAACTGCAACTCTCACCTCGGGCACGTGTTCGAGGGCGAGGGCTACGGCACTCCGACCGACCAGCGGTACTGCATCAATTCGATTTCCCTCACGCTCGTGCCCGACGAGGAGTGACGCCGAGGCCCTGCCCGGCGAGGGCACGGTCACGCTGCGACAGCCTTGAGCAATAGACTTTCTATTTCTCAAGGCTTTTCACACTCAGAGATTCTTGCTCATCGCTATTCTCGAATCAGCTTCCCACCGAGAGAAAGCGAAGACTCCATGACCACGATCGCCCACGCAGCTGAGGCCTCACCCGCCCGCGCTATCTCACCCACCCGCGCCGCCCTTGCCCATGACCCCGCCTGGCTGAGCCTCAAGGACGCTGCGGTCCGCCTCCAGTCGCTGCAGATACAGGACGGCTCCGTCCCCGAGGCCGGCGTGCACGGGCTGGCGCGCGAGCTCATCGAGCAGATCGTCGCGGGCATCGAAGCCCTCGCGCCCCGCTTCCCGCACGACGCCGAGTACCTCAGCCTCGCCGTCGCCGATTTCCGCCGCTGGGCCGACGGCGGCTTCGGCGTCCCGGACTTCCTCGACTCGCTCGTCGCCTTCCAGCCGCAGCAGCACCGCGTGAACGGCCTCGAGCACCTCGTCGTGTTCCCCATGTACACGCAGAACGGCAGCCGGGACCGCCTCGTCGAAGCCGTCCTCGTCGAGGTCGTGTGGCCCGAGTTCATCTCCGAGCTCGAGGCCGGCGAGTACAGCAACAAGCTTTTCGTGCCCATCCGGTTCCTCGACTTCACGCCGGGCTACGCGACGAACTCTGCCGTGCTCTTCCCCGAGACCGTCGCGATGCGCGAGATCCCGAAGTTCACGTGGGGCGCGATCTTCGCCGACCGGGAGGCCGCACGCTTCCGCCGCGTCCTCGACGCCGCCGCGAAGGTCACGAACCTCGAGCTCCCCGAAGGCGCGGCGGAACTGCTCGCGGACCAGAAGCTCGCGCAGGAGACGTTCGTCATGTGGGATCTCATCCACGACCGCACCCACATGCGCGGTGACCTCCCCTTCGATCCGTTCATGATCAAGCAGCGCATGCCGTTCTTCCTCTACTCGCTCGAAGAGCTGCGCTGCGACCTCACGGCGTTCCGCGAGTCGGTCAAGATCGAGCGCGACGAGAAGGCGGACCCCGCGGCACGCCGGCACGCGAAGCTCGTCCAGTACGCGGTCATCTTCGACCGCATCTTCCGCTTCGCCATCACGGGCCATCGCGTGCGCAACTACGACGGCCTCGGAGGCCAGCTCCTGTTCGCATGGATGCACCAGCACCGCGTGCTCCACTGGACCGACACGAAGCTCGCGATCGACTGGGCCGAGGTTCCCGCGGTCGTGAGCGCCCTCGGGGACGCGATCGATGAACTGTACTGGCGTTCCATCGATCGACCGAAGGTGGCACACTGGCTCGCAGCGTACGAGCTCGTCTCGGGAACGGTCACCCCGCATCCCGCCTCCGTGTGGGCGAAGGGCCCCGGCGCGCTCCCACTCACGGGAACGGCGCGCGAGATCACCGATCAGGTGCTCGACGACGAATTCCCGCTGTCCATGTTCTACGAGGCCTTGGAGAAGAAGATGCGGCCAGTCATCGAGTCCACCGCGGGCATCACGGGCGAGACGCCCCTGCCGGGAGCGGGGGCGTGAGCCTCGGCGAAGAGACAACGAGCCCGCGCGGGGCGCAGGACGCCGTCGTCGTTGTCGCCGGGGCCACGTCGGCCTCCGGCGAGGCGACGGTCCGCGCCCTCCGCGCCGCCGGGGCGATCGCCGTCGCGGTCGGGAGCAACGCGGCCCGCCTTGAGGCGGCCTTCGGCGCGCCGGGCGGAGCGGACGACGGCGGAGTCCCCCAGCGCGAGTGCGATCTCGCCGACTTCGGGGCGGTCCAGGCCCTTGCCGCAGAGCTGCGCGCCACCTTCGGCGCGGTCGACGGCGTCATCCACCTCGTGGGGGGATGGCGCGGGGGCGGCACGCTCGCCGACCAGAGCGACGAAGATTGGGAATTCCTCGAACGAGGGTCGATCGCGACGCTGCGCAACACGAGCCGAGCGTTCTTCGACGACATCGAGGCCTCACCGCGTGGGCGCTTCGTCATCGTATCGTCGACGCTCATCGAACATCCGAGGGCAGGCTACGCGAATTACGCGGCAGCGAAAGCGGCAGCCGAGGCATGGACGCGAGCCATGGCGCGCGGGCTCGCCGCGGTGCAAGCGGAACGGAAGGAGGCTCCCCTCCCCCAGACGAGCGCCGCCGTCGTCCTCGCCGTCAAGTCGCTTCTCGACGACGACATGCGTGCCGAGCATCCCGAGCGGAAGTTTCCGGGCTACACACACGTCGACGACCTCGCGGCCCGCGCCGTCGCCCTCTTCACCGAAGACGCAGCCGCGATCAACGGCGCACGCTTCGATCTCTCGGCCTGAATGCCGGTCTGCCCCCACCGAGCCCAGAACCTCTCCCCAGAACCGTAGGCAATACTTTGACAGTGACTTCGATCCCTCCTGCCCTCTCCCCCGCGTCCGCCTCCCCAGAGCCCGGTGCCCCCGCCGGCTGGCCGCTCCACAACACTGAGCGCCGCGGCTTCGCGTCGGACAACTACTCGGGCGCCCATCCCGAGGTCATCGCGGCGCTCGCCGCGGCGAACGGCGGCCACCAGACCGCCTACGGCGCGGACGAATACACGGCTCGGCTCGAGGCCGAGATGCGCCGGCTTTTCGGCGACGGCGTCGAGGCCTACCCCGTGTTCAACGGCACGGGCGCGAACGTGCTCTCGCTCCAGTCGCTCCTGCCCCGCTGGGGTGCGGTGGTCTGCGCGCAGACGGCCCACATCAACGTCGACGAGAACGGTGCCCCCGAGCGTGTGGGCGGCATGAAGCTCCTCGCCGTCCCGACCGAGGACGGCAAGCTCACGCCCGAGCTCATCGACCGCGAGGCGTGGGGGTGGGGGGACGAGCATCGCGCGCAGCCGCTCGCGGTGTCCCTCACCCAGACCACGGAGCTCGGAACCCGCTACTCGGTCGACGAACTGCGGGCCATCACGCAGCACGCGCACTCGCTCGGCATGAAGGTGCACATGGACGGCGCACGGCTCGCGAACGCGGCGGCAGGACTTGACGTGCCGGTACGGGCGTTCACGCGTGACGCGGGCATCGACATCCTCTCGTTCGGCGGGACAAAGAACGGCATGCTCTTCGGCGAGTGCGTCGTCGCGCTCAACCCGGACCCCGCGCACGGGCTCGCGTACCTGCGGAAGATGAACATGCAGCTCGCATCGAAGATGCGCTTTGTCTCCGCGCAGTTCCTCGCGCTCCTCGAGGACGATCTGTGGCTGCGCTCCGCCGCGCATGCGAACGCGATGGCGGCGCGCCTGCGGGCCGCGGTTGAGGGGCTCGACGGCGTCGAGCTTACCCAGGAGACGCAGTCGAACGGCGTCTTCGCGGTCCTGCCCGAGGGCGTCGCGGACCGCCTCCGTGAGCGGTTCGCGTTCTACGACTGGGACGCCTCGCGCCGTGAGGTGCGCTGGATGTGCTCGTTCGATACGACGCCGGAGGACGTCGACGCGTTTTCGGCCGCGCTGCGCGAGGAGCTCGCCCGCTGAACCCTGCGCCCGCCGCCGCGACGGAAACGCCCGTGTAGGGCGTGCCATCGGCGCCGACGGGTCCGCCTCGACGTACCCTGTGATCGTGACCGCATTAGCTCAGCTGCCTGCGGACTTCCTGAGTGCGCTGCGCTCGCTCCGGGCCGCCGTCGGGCGCCCCGAGCTCAAGCTCCAGGAAATCCCGGCGCCGGCCCGGCTCGCGCCCTACGCCGTCGCGCTTGAGGCCGAAGTGCTCGAGTCCGCGGGGCGTGGGCGCCTCGCCGGGCATCCTGCCGCATCCGAGCCGGCCTCGTCAGAGCTCGCGACGGGCCGGTTCATCCTCCTCCACGACCCCGCGCCGCCCGCCGTGTGGCAGGGCACCTTCCGGATCGTGACCTACATCCGAGCCCGCCTCGAGCCCGAGATGGCCGAGGATTCCCTCTTGGGCTCGGTGGCGTGGACCTGGCTTGTCGAAGCGCTCGAGAAGCACGGCGCCGACTACACGGCCGCCGGCGGAACGGCCACCCGCGTCCTCTCGGAGAGCTTCGGGACCCTCGCGGGGCGCCGCGAATCGATCGACATCGAGCTGCGGGCGTCGTGGACGCCGCAGAGCCCGGCGGTGCGGTCCCATCTCGAGGCGTGGGCGGACATGATCTGTACGTTCGCAGGCCTTCCGCCCCTCCCGGACGGCGTTGCGCCGCTCCCGCGGCGCCGGAACTGAGTGCCACGCGGGCGTAGACTCAGCACATCATGACCGCACAGTCCCAGGACGCGACCCACGCTGGCCCGGAGCCCGGCGCAGCCGCCGGCTCTGCCGCACCACCTCCGATCGACACCGGTGCCGACCAGGCCCACGTGCACGTCGAGGGGTTCACGCAGCCCGTGCCCGCCGTCGTCGAACTCGATGCGCCGCGCGACGGCGTGCCGCTCGTCATCCAGACCGAGGAGGGGCTCCGACGGGCCGCCGCGGCCATCGCGGGCGGAACCGGCCCCGCGGGCGTCGACGCCGAGCGCGCCTCGGGCTTCCGGTACGGCCAGCGGGCGTTCCTGGTTCAGATCCGGCGCGAGGGCGCCGGGACCTGGCTCATCGACCCGGAGCCGTTCGACCACCTCGAGGCCCTCAACGACGCGCTGCGCGGCGTCGAATGGGTCGTGCACGCGTCGACGCAGGATCTTCCGTGCCTCGCCGAGCTCGGCATGTGGCCGGACCGGCTCTTCGACACGGAGCTCGCCGCCCGGCTCGCGGGCCTGCCCCGCGTGGGCCTCGCCGCAGTCGTCGAGCAGCTGCTCGGCTTCGGGCTTGCGAAGGAGCATTCGGCCGCCGACTGGTCGACGCGCCCGCTGCCCGAGCCGTGGCTGCGGTACGCGGCCCTCGACGTCGAGGTCCTCGTGGAGCTGCGGGACGAGCTCGCGGAGCTGCTCGCGTCGCAGGGGAAGCTCGAGTTCGCCGAGGAGGAGTTCGCGGCCATCCTCGCGGCCGGGCTCCCGGAGGCGAAGCCGGATCCATGGCGCCGCACGTCCGGGGTGCACCATATCCGCAGCCGCCGTCAGCTCGCCGCGGTGCGCGAACTGTGGACCGAGCGCGACGCGCTCGCGCAGAAGCGGGACATCGCACCAGGCAAGCTCATCCCCGATTCGGCGCTCGTCGCCGTCGCCCGTTCGATGCCTTCGACGGTGCCCCAGCTCATCGCGACGAAGGGCTTCCACGGCCGGGCCGCGCAGCGTGAGGCGCCGCGTTGGCTACGCGCCGTCGCGACGGCGCGGACGCTCGGCGAGGACGAGCTCCCGCCCCTTCACGTGCAGACGAACGCTCCCCCGCCGCCGCGTGTGTGGGAGGACCGCGATCCGGAGGCCGCGGCAAGGCTGCAGACGGCCCGCCCGCGCGTCGCCGCCGTCGCGGAGGAGCTCGGGATGCCGACGGAGAACCTCTTGACGCCGGACCATCTGCGGCGCGTGGCATGGCGCCCGCCCGCACCCCTCACCGCCGAGTCCCTCACCTCCGCCCTGCGCGATCTCGGCGCGCGCGAGTGGCAGATCGACCACGTGCTCCCGGCCGTCCTCGAATCCTTCGAGAACCCCGAGCCGCTTCCGGCCAAGAAGAAGGCCGCCGCCGGCGGCTGAGCGCCCTCATTCCGGCCCCGCCGCGCCCGCGCCGTCAGCGGACGTCGGAGCGCGGCGGCCGACGGCGCCGTGCAGCGGCGATGCGCAGCTGAATGATCCGCGCCGCGCCGGCGATGGCCACGAGAATGCCCCCTGCGACGGCGGCGATGAAGAGCGCGAGCCCGAGCGGAACACCGCCGTCCAGCCCAAGGAATCGGACCCGCACGGTGTCCTGATTCTGAAGGAAGAACACGATGAGGAACACGAGGACGGCGAGCCCGACGACCACGGCGGTCCACACGGCGCCGACGCGCGTCACCTTGACTTCGTCTGCCTGCCCGCCCGTCCGATTCGGCGCGGGTGCTTCGCGCGTGGGCTCGTCCTTCGGATCCTGGCTCACAGCCGTCATCCTTCCGTCGTCCGGCAATGTGCCCATCGTACGCAGTGGCCATTGCCATCTATGTTACTGACGAGTAACATAGATGGCAGCCCCGCGCTGAGCGGCTTGTCCCCCACCGCCATCCCACCACCTCAGGAGCTGCCCATGGCCACGACCAGGCACATCCGCGACGTCGTCTTCGTCGACGGCGTCCGCACACCCTTCGGCAAGGCCGGCGAGAAGGGGATGTACCACGGCACACGCGCAGACGATCTCGTGGTCAAGGCGATCCGAGAGCTTCTGCGCCGCAACCCCGCACTCCCGGCCGACCGCATCGACGAGGTCTCGATCGCCGCCACGACCCAGACGGGCGACCAGGGCCTCACGATCGGTCGCAGCGCCGCGATCCTCGCGGGCCTCCCGCGCACGGTGCCCGGCTTCGCGATCGACCGCATGTGCGCGGGCGCCATGACCGCGGTGACGGTGACGGCGAGCGGCATCGGCGTCGGCGCCTACGACGTCGTCATCGCCGGAGGCGTCGAGCACATGGGCAACCACCCCATGGGCCAGGGCACCGATCCCAATCCGCGCTTCGCGGCCGAGCGCCTCGTCGATCCGACCGCACTCACGATGGGCAGCACGGCCGAGAACCTCCACGACCGCCTCCCCGCGATCACGAAGGAACGAGCGGACCGCTACGCCGTCGCCTCGCAGGCGAAGCTCGCCGCGGCCTACGAGAACGACCAGATCCAGCCGGACCTCGTGGCCGTCGCGACTCACTGCCCAGGCGAGGGCTTCGGCCTTGCGACTGCCGACGAGCCGCCTCGGCCCGGGACCACGATGCAGGACCTCGAGGGCCTGAGGACGCCATTCCGCCCGCATGGACGCATCACCGCCGGCAACGCCGCCGGGCTCAACGACGGCGCGACAGCGTGCCTCCTCGCCTCGGCAGAGACGGCCGACGAGCTCGGCCTGGCCCCGCGCATGCGGCTCGTCTCGTTCGCGTTCGCGGGAGTCGAGCCCGAGGTCATGGGCATCGGGCCCGTGCCCGCCACCGAGAAGGCGCTCGCGAAGGCGGGGCTCTCCATCGAGGACATCGGGCTGTTCGAGATCAACGAGGCATTCGCCGTCCAGGTGCTGAGCTTCCTCGACCACTTCGGCATTGCCGACGACGATCCGCGCGTCAACCGCTATGGCGGGGCCATCGCCGTCGGCCATCCCCTCGCCTCGTCCGGCGTGCGGCTCATGACCCAGCTCGCCCGCCAGTTCGCCGAGGACCCGAGCGTCCGCTACGGGATGACGACCATGTGCATCGGGCTCGGCATGGGCGGCACCGTCATCTGGGAGAACCCCAACCACCCCGACTACCGGAAGGGCGAGTGAATGTCCGCCTCTGCATTCGACCAGTACGCGGCGCTCGCGGCAGCAGTGCCGCACGAGATCGTCACCCACTCGCTCGTCAAGGACGTCGTCGTCCCGCGGCCTGCCGGTGCGAGCGGCCGATCCTCTCTGAAGATTGCGCTCATCACGCTCGACAACGGCCTCGACCACACCAAGCCGACCACGCTCGGGCCCAACACGCTCGTCGAGCTCGGCCGCACCCTCGAGACGCTGCGGGTGCGCGCGGCGGCGCAAGAGATCGACGCCGTCGCGGTCACGGGCAAGCCCTACTTCCTCGTGGCGGGCGCCGATCTGACGACCGTCAAGCAGCTGCGGGACCCGGACCAGGGAGCCCAGATGGCGCGCCTCGGCCACGAGGCGTATGACCTGCTCGCCGATCTGGGCGTCCCGACGTTCGCGTTCATCAACGGCGTGGCGCTCGGCGGCGGCCTCGAGATCGCGCTCGCGTGCACGTACCGCACCGTCTCGACCGCGGCGAACGGACTGGGCCTCCCGGAGGCGTTCATCGGCCTCATCCCCGGATGGGGCGGCGTCTACCGGCTGCCTCGCCTCGTGGGCCCCGAGGCCGCGCTCAAGGTCATGATCGAGAACCCGCTGAGCAACAACCGGACCATGGGCGGCCGCGAGGCCTTCTCTCTCGGGGTGGCGGACGCCCTCTTCGAGCCCGCCGACTTTCTCGAGCAGTCCCTCGCGTGGGCGGGCCGTGTGCTCGCGGGGAGCGTCGGCGTCGAGCGCCCCCACGCCGTCGACCCCTCCTCCGCCGCGCCGGCCGGCGCGGAGGCCTCGGAGCGCTGGGACGCCGCCGCGAAGGCCGCACGGGCGCTCGTCGCTGCGAAGACCGGCGACGCCGCCCCCGCACCGGGCAAGGTGCTCGACGTCTTCGAGGCCGGGAAGCTCGCGAGCCAGGAAGAGTCGGCCGAGCTCGAGGTCGAGGCTCTCACCGAGCTCATGCAGAGCCCCCAGTTCCGCGACACCGTGTACGCGTTCCTCGACCTCGTCCAACGCCGCGCGAAGCGCCCAGCGGGCGCGCCGGATGCGAAGCTCGCACGCCCCGTGGCCAAGGTCGGCGTTGTCGGCGCTGGGCTCATGGCGAGCCAGCTCGCGCTCCTCTTCGCCCGGCAGCTCAAGGTGCCCGTGGTCATGACAGACATCGACGAGGCCCGCGTGGCCAAGGGCGTCGGCTATGTCCACGCCGAGGTGGACAAACTGCTCGCCAAGAAGCGCCTCGCCCCCGACGCGGCCGCGCGCACCAAGGCGCTCGTGAGCGGCTCCGTGTCCAAGGAGGCGTTCGCCGACGCAGACTTCGTGATCGAGGCCGTGTTCGAGGAGCTGTCCGTCAAGAAGCAGGTCTTCGCCGAGGTTGAGGCGGTCGTCTCGCCCGAGTGCATCCTCGCGACCAACACGTCGTCGCTCTCCGTCACCGCGATGGCCGAGGATCTCGAACACCCCGAGCGCGTGGTCGGCTTCCACTTTTTCAACCCGGTCGCCGTCATGCCCCTCGTCGAGATCGTGCGGGCCCCGAAGACCGACGACGCCGTCCTCGCCACGGCGTTCGGCCTCGCGAGATCGCTCAGGAAGACGGCGGTGCTCGTCAAGGACGCGGCGGCCTTCGTCGTCAACCGGGTGCTCCTGCGCCTTATGGGCGAGGTCACCGCAGCCTTCGACGAGGGCACGCCCGCCGAGGTCGCGGACCTCTCCCTCAAGCCCATGGGCCTGCCCATGACGCCGTTCACGCTCGCTGCCATGGTGGGGCTCCCAGTCGCCCAGCACGTTTCCGAGTCCCTGCACGCCGCGTTCGGGAACCGCTTCCACGTCTCGGCGAATCAGCAGGCCCTCATCGACGCAGGGATCAGGGGGCTGTGGGCACCGACGCCCGACGGCGGCCACGAGATCCCCACCTCGACCCTCACGCTCCTGCGCTTCGGCGACTCGCCCTCGACGAGCGAGCAGGTGCTCGCGCGGTGCCAGGACGCGCTCGCGGAGGAGATCGGGCTCCTCCTCGCGGAAGGCGTCGTCGCGGGCCCCGAGGACGTGGACCTCTGCATGATCCTCGGCGCGGGGTGGCCCATGCACCTCGGCGGCATCACGCCGTACCTCGATCGCGTCGGCGCGTCGGAGCGCGTCACCGGGCGGAGGTTCCACCCCGAGGAGTGAGGGGTGCCCCGGCTACGGCGCGACGAAACCCTGCCGCAGGAACGAGGAGATCCCCGGGTCGAGGCCCTCGAGCGCTTCCGCCTCCGTGCACAGGAACGTGAGCGCGCCAGCCCACGCGCTCCGGACCACGACGCCCCCGACGGCCCAGTACGTCGCCACCCGCATGCCGCCCGCGACGACGTCGAGACGCTCGGCCTGCCGGATCCGGCCGTCGGGGAAGTCGATGGCCCCGCCCGGCCTCCGCCGGACCCTGGCCGGCGCCGGGCCCGCGTCCGGCTGCGCCTCGTCGATCCGGCCGAACTCCGCTCCCCCTCGCGACGATTCGGCAATGCGCGCGACGAGCAGGTACTCGCCGCTCGACGGAAGCGTGTCGGCACCGAGGCCTGCCGCCTCTCGGCCGAGCTCCGTCCGGAGACCGCCGGGCTCCTGCCGGAACGCGCAGGCGTCCCAGGTCTCCGGCCCCACGCTCAGAAGGGACTGGGCGGCAAACGGCGCGCCCACGCCGTCGTCGAACGCGACGCGCACGGTGAGCCGCACGCCGTCGAACGATCGGAACAGCGCACCGCGGCGGACTCCGCCCACCCAGAAGCTCTCCCAAACGTGGAAGCCCGCCCATCCCAGCCGCGCCGGCTCCACGGCACCTCCTTCAGCCTCGCTCGCCGCGCCACACAGCGGCTCGGCGCTTCGACCCTACCCGACCCGCGGTCAGGCCGTCGCGAAGCGGCCGGCGTCGAGCGCGAAGACCCGGTGGGAGATGCCGCGGGCCCACGCGAGCGCGTGGGTCGAGAGGACGACGGCGGCGCCAGCCCGAGCGGCCGAGCGCACCGCGGACTCGAGCTTCTCGAGCCCGAACCGATCGAGGCCCACGGTCGGCTCGTCGAGCAGCAGGACGCGGGGACGGCGCGCGAGGACGGTCGCGAGAGCGAGGAGTCGCTGCTCGGACGCGGAGAGCTCGTAGGGGTGCACGTCTGCCTTCTGAACGAGCCCGACGGCGTCGAGCGCCTCGACTGCCCGCGCGCGCGCCGTATCCCGAGAGAGGCTCAGGGCGCGGAGGCCGAACGAAACCTCGCGAAGCGCAGTCCTCTCAAACAGCTGGTCCCGGGGCTCCTGGAAAAGCGTCCCGACCGTCGCGGCAACACGCCCTGCCGGGACGCCCGCGATGTCCGCCCCGCCGATCCGGACCGTCCCAGACGACGGCCGCGCGAGCCCCGCGAAGTGCCGCAGCGCGGTAGACTTGCCGGCTCCGTTCGGCCCCGTGAGCGCGACCACTTGGCCCGCGCGGGCCTCGAGGGACGCGCCGTCGAGCACTGCTCGCGGGGCCAGGCCAGACCCGCGCGCCGTGTAGGCGAACGTCACGTCCTCGAGGGCGGCGAGCGGGGCGCCAGCCGCGGGAGCCTCGGAGCCGGCTGCCGGGCCGCCAGTCACCTCGCCGTGGCCCGCCGCCCCCGAGTCTGCGAACGCGGCCGACGCGAGCACGTCGTCCGGTGTGCCCTCGGCGGCCACGGTTCCGCCGTCGAGCAGGAGGCACCGGTCTGCTTGCCGGACGAGTCCGTCGACGGCGGCCGCGGTCACGACGACCGCCGCCCCGCCCGCGCGCAGCCCGGCGACGATCTCGGCGAGTGCCTCGGCCCCAGCCGTGTCGAGCGACGCGGACGGCTCGTCGAGCACTACGACGTCCGGCCGTTCCACGAGCGCGCAGCCGAGCGCGAGACGACGCTGCTCGCCGCCCGACAGCCGACCGGGATGCCTGCCCAGAAGCTCCTCGATTCCCACGGCGTGAGCGGCCCGACGCACGCGGTCGCGCATCTCGCCACGCTCGACTCCGCGCTGCTCAAGCGAGAACGCGAGCTCCTCCCCAACGCTCGCGGCCGCTCCCGTCAGCAGATCGGCGGCACGCTGCGGCACGTAGGCGACGCGTTCGCCCCACGCGCCGAGCCGCAGCCGCGGATCGTCGCGGCCACCTGCGAACTCGAGCCGTCCCCCGGTTCCCTGCGGTCCGGGGGCGAGCTCGAGCGTGCCGTCGAAGCGCGCGTGGCCCCCGTGGAGCGCCCACCCCGCGATGACCTTCGCGAGCGTCGACTTGCCGCTCCCGGACGCGCCGAGCACCGCGATGAGCGAACCCGGCCCGAGCGCGAGGCGCACATCGCGGACGGCCGCCGGCCCGGCGTCGTCGTATGCGAAGCGGCGCACGTGCACCGTGAGTACCGGAGTCATCGCCCGCCCCCGAGAACGCGGGCGACGGCGGAAACCACGACGGCAAGGACGACGGCGAGGCTCCCCATCGCGAGGACCCACCGGAGGACGCGCTGGCCGCGCGAGTCCGGCTCGTCAACGTACGATGTGCGGCGGCCCGGGAGCGTCTGGCCGCGCGCCTCAAGCGCTGCGGCCCGTTCGCCGGCCTCGTCGACGAGCTGAAGAACGAGAGGAACCACTTGGAGCCGCGCTGCCACGAACCGGCCTCCGAGGCTCTTCCGCACGACGAGCCCGCGCGCCTCCTGCGCCTCGCGGATCCGTTCGAGGCGCTCCGCGACGGTGGACGCGAGGCCGAGCGCCGTCGCGAGCACGTACCCGAGCTGCGCCGGGACGCCGCGGCGCACGAGCGCCGCTCGGAGCACGGGTATCTCGACCCACGTCGAGAATGCGAGCATGACAACGACGAGCGCCGCCGTGCGCAGGACGATGCCGCCCGCGTACTCGAGCCCCTCCGCGGTGACACGCGCGGGGCCGAACGACGCAAGAACAGTGTGCCCCTCGGGGAAGAACAGGCCATGGATCGCAAGGGCCCACAGGGCGAACGGCACGACGACAACGAGCGCCGCGGCCACGGCCTTCCCTAGCACCCGACCCGCCGCAGCGGCGCCGACGGAGGCCGCGAGCACCGCGAGCCACACGGCCCAGTGCGCCCACGCGAGGCACGCGACCGCCCCGGAGCCCGCAAGGACAAGCCCCGTGAGGGGATTCAGGCGCCTCGTCGGAGCCGAGCGGCTGCCGGGGTCAGCGGCGTCGCCCGGCTCGGGATGCTGCGCGGGAAACTCAGGCAGCCGGTGCCGCCTTGGGGCCCACCGTCTCCCCTTGGCGCTTCGCGCCCGCGAGCACGCGGTACCGGCGGACGAACTCGAAGCGCTGCGTGCTGCGCCGCGGGAGCGCGTACGCGAGCGCGGCCGCCACGGAGAACGTCACGAGCTTGTCGGGCAGATCCGACGTGAAGGCGCCGGTCGTGACAGATTGGACGAGGCTGTCCCCGGCAGCGCGGAAGAGCGCGATGACCGCCCCCGTGGCGCCTGTCGCGGTTCCGCCGAAGACGATGACCGCTATGGGCGCCGCGATGGCCGCCGCGACGAAGCCCGTGACGAGACCCGCGATCGGCACCAGGTAGAACCTGCGAACGACGCCAAGTCGGGCCGCGACACCGGCCAGAGCGCCGATGGCCGCCGCGCCGGCGGCGAACGGGAGAACTGACGGGTTGAAGAACGACCACACGAGGTTGCTGAGCAACCCCGTCGCGGCACCGGCCGAGGGACCGGCGAGAAAGCCCACAAGCACGGTGCCGATCGAGTCGAGGTAGATCGGGATGAGCGTGCTTCCGACGAACTGGCCGAGCACGATGTTGAGGACGAGCGCGACCGGGATGAGGGCAAGTGTCGTGGTCGGCAGCGTCGGAAGGATCCCTGCGAAGAGCAGCACCATGGCGAGGCCGAAGCCGACGAGCGCCACGAGCGCCGAGGAAGCGGTGGGCCCGTTCACGACGTCGGCCGGCTCGGACACGATGAGGAATGCGTAGGTCGCGACGACGGCCGCGACGCCGAGGATCGTGAGAACGACCCTCAGGGGCGAACGGCGAGGCGCATCAACCGTGAGCTGATGTGACATGACGGGCATTGTCCTTCGATGGTGGGAAGGCCTCGATGGCGGCCTTCGATGCTGCGGATGGACTGGGTTCCGCCTCATGTCACCTCGGCGGAGGTCCCTCGTGGGGGCCCGTTTGCGAGTCTAGCCGAGCCTCCGCGCGAGCGCCCCGACCGAGAGGACGAGTTCTGCGAACGCCTCGTCGGGTCGGTTGCCGCTCACGATCCGCGCGGTGGCGGGCTCGCCCCAGAGCCCACGGTAGTCGGCCACGGTGGTCCCCAGGAGCCGCGGTGCCTGCGTCTCGACGTGCACGGTCGCCGCCCGGGTCTCGTACCACGCGCTATCGGCCGCGACGCTCGCCGCGAAGTAGTCGTGGATGTGGGCAGCATAGCCCTGGTCGTAGCGGCGGTGGAATTCGAAGTAGAACCGCAGCATGTCGCTCATGTGCCGCACGAGCGGATTCGAGGCCCGGCTCCGCAGCCCCTCCGGCTGGTCCGGGAGCACGAGCTCGGGCTCGGCGCACCCGGCGGCCTCGGCGAGCGCCGCGACGTGGCGCGGATGCAGCTCGATCCGCTCCGTCGTCTCGAGCGCGCACACGATCGGGAGCCGTTCCTCTGGCTGGCCCGCGAACGCCGCGAAGACCTCGGCCGCGGCGTGCGGATCCACGTGGGTGTTCCATTCGGCCGTCGGCGTCGTGTTGCCCTGGTAGTAGTACGAACCGCCCATGATGACGGTTCGCCGGAGCAGCTCGGGGAGCCGCGGCTCGGCGCGCAGGGCGAGCGCGAAGTTCGTGAGCGGCGCCGTGAGGAGCGCCGTGAGCTCGCCGGGGCGCGCCCGGGCGGCCTCGACCCAGAGTTCGACGGCGTCCCGAGCGTGGTGTGTGCGGCGCGCAGCGGGGAGCTCGGCGTAGCCGATTCCCTGGGGCCCGTGGGTCTCTGGTGTCGTGACGAGCGGGACGCGGAGCGGCGACCTCGCGCCGATGGCCACGGGGGTGTCCGCCCGCCCGCACAGCTCGAGGAGGGCCAGGTTGTTGCGCGCCACCTGCTCGGCGGCCACGTTTCCGGGCGTGCTCGTGACGGCGACGAGCTCGACGTGCGGCTGACTGCACAGGTAGATGAGCGCGAGCGCGTCATCGATGCCCGTATCGCAGTCGAGGAGGATCGCCGCGGGTTCGCGGCTCGGCTCGTGCGGGACGGGCCGTGAAGCGTCGTGCATGGGACTCCCTTGGGAAGGCGCCGGCCTAGAACAGGGCGACCTTGGGCGTCCGAGGGAAGATCTCGTCGAGTTCCGCGAGGTCCTCGGTGCTCGGCTGCCACGAGGCAGCCTCGGCGTTCTCGCGGATCTGCTCGGGCCGCGTGGCGCCCGCGATGACGCTCGCGACCGAGGGCTGCGCCGCGAGCCACGAGAACGCGACCTGGAGCTCGGTCAGGCCACGCTCCTCGGCGAACGCCGAGAAACGGTCGAGCTGGTCCCAGTCGGCGTCGTGGACGAGGTTGGTCCGCGAGTGCGAGAGGCGCGAGCCCTCCGGGGCGACGCCCCGCGAGTATTTTCCTGTCAACAGGCCGTTGGCGAGCGGGAAGTAGGGCAGGACGCCGAGCCCGTACGCCTCCGCCGCCTCCGTCACCTCGAGCTCGGCGCGGCGGTCGAGGAGGTTGTAGTGGTTCTGGCTCGAGATGAACGGCGTGTAGCCGCCCATGCGCGCGACGAACTCGGCCTCGGCAATCTGCCACCCCGCACGGTTCGAGTGGCCGATGTAGCGCACCTTTCCCTCGCGGACGAGGTCGTCGAGGGCGGAGAGCGTCTCCTCGATCGGCGTCTCGGGGTCCGGCGTGTGGAACTGGTACAGGTCGATCCAGTCCGTGTCGAGGCGGCGCAGGGAGGCCTCGACGGCCTGCTGGATGTAACGGCGCGAGCCGCGTGCGCCGAAGTCCTTGCCGTTCGCGCCGTGCATGTCCATGCCGAACTTGGTCGCGACGATGACGTCGTCCCGCCGGCCCTTGAGCGCTCGCCCGAGCATCTCCTCGCTCAGGCCGGGTGTCTTCCCGTAGACGTCCGCGACATCGAAGAGCGTGATTCCCGCATCGATAGCGGCGTGGACGACGGCGTCAGTCCCCTCCTGCGACTCGGTCGGGGTGTTTGCACGGCCCAGATTGTTGCACCCGAGGCCGACGGTCGAGACGGTCAGGCCTGAGCGGCCGAGGCGGCGGTAGTCAGTCATAGCGCCAGCCTACTCGGGCCCATCGGGGGCAGTGCACCCGTCAGAGCGAGAAGCTGCGGACTCCCGCGGGCGCGTGCTTGAGCTTGAATGCGTCGGGTGCATCCGGACCAGCGACGGCGATCGAGAGCTTCGTGAAATCGCTCGTCGCCTCGCGCAGGCAGGTCTTGACGGCCGCGACCGCGGTGGAGGGCTCGACGCAGCGCGTGAAGATCGTGAGCTTGCCGGACCCCAGCGTGCTGCCCTCGACCGTTCCGAGGCCCCGCCACGCCAGATGAGCCGTGAGGGCGCTGACGGCCTGACGCTCGAGGAACCGGTCCCGATCCGTCCCGTCCTGAGACTTGAGCGAGAACTGGGCCACGACCCGGTGCTGCTCCGACTCGGGGATCTCCGCATACCCGTCCTCGCCGCACTGGGCAGCGAAGGCTTCGAGAAGCGCGCCGCCGGCGGCAGCATCGACGTCGTCCGTGGCCTTCGACGTCGAGACGTGCCCCACGGTGCCGTGGTTCACCACGAACTGCGCCGCCTCGTCGTCGTGCCACGCCTCCCTGAATTCCAAAGTGCCGTCGGTGCGGCGGCGGTAGACGCGCAGGAAGCTCATGAACGGTCCTCTCGTGTGTGCTGCCGCCCCGCGGCAAGCCAAGTGTCAGCCACGCCGTCGAACGGGCCTGCCCCGCGCCGCACGGCGTCGTACAGCCGCGCGCATTCCTCGCGCACGGCGCTCACGAGCCACGGGGGGTACGCCATGCTCGTGCGGTGCTCCTCGAACTCGTCCTCGTCGTCCACGAACACGCCGCGGGTCGCGGAGCGGATCACGTCGAGGTCCATGTCGATCATGTGGAACTCGACGGCGCCCTTCCGTTCGGCCGAGGACGGCCTGATCCGGCGCCACGAGAGGTCCCACGCGAGGTCGACGTACACCCGGAATTCGCCCGGGTTCTCGTCATCGTAGAACGTCGCGGCGAACTTCCCCTCGCGGGGCACGAGCAGGACGGCGTCGGAGAGGGTGTGGAGGGCAACGCCCGGCCGGGAGATGAACTCCCCCCGGCCCTGGTAGATCCACGCACCGTGCTCGTCGTCGCCGAGGTGGAACCCCGGGACCACCCAGTGGGCGCTTCCGTCCCACTTGCGGTTGCGGGCGACGACGAGCTCCCCCTCGCGTGGGAGGTCGCCGTCGGGCCATTCCCCGGCGGACGTCGCGTCGGGCCTCACAGCTGCGGGAGGCTTCCGGTCCGCGGTGCGGACTTTCCCGGGAGGGGGCGTGCGAACGGGACCTTGGTGCCGAGCACCTGGGCGACGATGTCATGCGTGATCTGCTGGCCCGTGAGCCCGACGCGGGCGAGGACCTCCGAACGCGTCCCGTGGTCGAGGAACTCGGCCGGGAGGCCCACTTCGTTGAGCGCCGTGTCGACGCCCTCCGCGCGCATCTCCTGCCGGATCCGCGAGCCGACGCCGCCCGCGCGTACGCCATCCTCGAGGCACACGACGATGCGATGCTCGGCCGCGAGGCTGATGACGCTCTTCGGCACCGGGAGGACCCAGCGGGGATCCACGACCGTGGAGCTGATCCCCTGGCGATCGAGCCGCTCGGCGACGTCGAGCGCGAGATCGCTCATGGCGCCCACGGCGACGAGGAGGACGTCGCGTCCGGGCTGCCCCGGCCCGCTCGAGCCCAGCCGGCGCAGGATGTCGACGCCGTCCGCGAGGCGCTCGACGGCCTCCGTCTCCGGGCCCACGGTCCCCTTCGAGAAGCGCACGACGCTCGGGGCGTCGGAGATCGCGACCGCCTCGCGGAGCTCCTCGCGGAGACGCGTCGCGTCGCGCGGGGCGGCGAGGTGCAGGCCAGGGACGCTCTGGACGAGCGCCATGTCCCACTGGCCGTGGTGGCTCGCTCCGTCCGGGCCGGTCACTCCGGCGCGGTCGAGGACGATCGTGACGCCGGCCTTGTGCAGCGCGACGTCCATGAGGAGCTGGTCGTAGGCACGGTTGAGGAACGTCGAATACACGGCGACGACCGGATGCAGGCCGCCGAATGCCATGCCCGCCGCGCTCGTGACGGCGTGCTGCTCGGCGATGCCGACGTCGAAGACCCGTTCGGGGTGCCGCGCGGCGAACTTGTGCAGGCCCACGGGGATGAGCATCGCGCCCGTAATCCCCACGACGTCGGGCCGCTCGTCCGCGATCGCGGCGATCTCGTCCGCGAACACGCTCGTCCACGAGGCCGCTCCGCCCGCCGAGACGGGCTGGCCCGTGTCCGGGTCGATGACGCCCACGGCGTGGAACTGGTCCGCCTCGTCGGCCCGCGCGGGCGCATAGCCGCGCCCCTTCTCGGTGATCGCGTGGACGATGACGGGGCCTGCGAAATTCTTGGCGGTCGCGAGGGCGTGCTCGAGGGCCTTCTCATCGTGGCCGTCGACGGGGCCGAGGTACTTGAGCCCGAGATCTTCGAACATACCCTGCGGCGCCCACCAGTCCTTGACGCCCTTCTTCGCGGCATGGAGGCTCTTGTAGGCGAAGCGGCCCACGGGGCCGCCCTCCTGGAGTCGCTTCTTCCAGAACTCGAGCGCACCCTCGTACGCGGGAGCCGTGCGCACGGCATCGATCGCCGGCCGGAGCGAGGCGAGATAGTCGGCGAGTCCGCCGACGGTCGGAGCGTACGAGCGTCCGTTGTCATTGACGACGATGACGACGCGGCGGTCCTTGTCCGCGGCGATGTTGTTGAGGGCCTCCCACGCCATGCCGCCCGTGAGCGCGCCGTCCCCCACGACGACGACGACATACCGGTCGCCTTGGCCGGTGAGCTTGCGCGCCTTCGAGATGCCATCTGCCCACGAGAGCGACGACGACGCGTGCGAGGACTCGACGATGTCGTGCTCGCTCTCGGAGCGCGACGGATAGCCGGAGAGGCCGCCCTGCTGGCGCAGCGTCGAGAAGTCCTGCCGCCCCGTGAGCAGCTTGTGCACGTAGGACTGGTGCCCCGTGTCGAAGACGATGCTGTCGCGCGGCGAGTCGAAGATGCGGTGGATCGCGAGCGTGAGCTCCACGACTCCGAGATTGGGGCCCAGATGGCCCCCGGTCTGGGCCACGTTGCGGATGAGGAACTGGCGGATCTCTTCGGCCAGATCCGTCAGTTCGTGGGAGGCGAGTCGGTCGAGGTCCTTCGGTCCCCGAATGCTCTCCAGAATGCCCAACGGCGGCTCCTTGCTCGAATCGTGCTCAACCCACTGTAGCGCTTGGGCTTCGGAGGCTCGGGAATCAGTCCAGGAATCGGGCCGGGAACGGGCGAGGGCCCCCACCGTCTGGTGAGGGCCCCCGAGTGGACGGAGCAGCCCGCGGGTGGCCGTGCGCTACCGCGTCACTTCGCCGAGATCTGGCGCAGGACGTACTGCAGGATGCCGCCGTTGCGGTAGTAGTCCGCCTCGCCGGGCGTGTCGATGCGCACGACGGCGTCGAAGGACTTCGCGGTGCCCTCCTCCGCCGTCGCGGTCACCGTGACGGTCCGCGGCGTCGTGCCGTCGTTGAGCTGCGTGATCCCCTGGATCGAGAACACCTCGTTGCCCGTGAGGCCGATGGTCGCCGCGGACTCGCCCTCGGGGAACTGCAGCGGGAGGACGCCCATGCCGATGAGGTTCGAGCGGTGGATGCGCTCGTAGCTCTCGGCGATGACGGCCTTGACGCCCAGAAGGGCCGTGCCCTTCGCGGCCCAGTCGCGGGACGAGCCCGAGCCGTACTCCTTGCCCGCGAGGATCACAAGCGGCGTGCCGGCCGCCTGGTAGTTCATCGCGGCGTCGTAGACGTAAGCCTGCGGAGCGCCGTCCTGCGTGAAGTCCTTCGTGAAGCCGCCCTCGACGCCGTCCAAGAGCTGGTTCTTGATGCGGATGTTCGCGAACGTGCCGCGGATCATGACCTCGTGGTTGCCGCGGCGCGAGCCGTAGGAGTTGAAGTCCTTGCGCTCGACACCGTGGGCGAGGAGGTACTGGCCCGCGGGGGTGTCCGACTTGAACGAGCCGGCCGGCGAGATGTGGTCGGTCGTCACCGAGTCGCCGAGCTTGAGGAGCACGCGCGCGCCAGCGATGTCCGAGACCGCGTCCGGCTGCGCTTTCATGCCCTCGAAGTACGGGGGCTTCCGGACGTAGGTCGAGTCGTCGCTCCACTCGAAGGTCGAGCCAGTCGGGGTGGGCAGCGAACGCCAGCGCTCGTCGCCGTCGAAGATCGTCGCATAGGACTTCGTGAACATGTCCTGGTCGATCGAGGCGTCCATGACCTGCTGGACCTCGATCGGGTTCGGCCAGATGTCCTTGAGGAACACGTCGCTGCCGTCCTGATCCTGGCCGAGGGGCTCCGCGTCGAAGTCGAAGTCCATCGTGCCGGCGAGGGCGTAAGCGATCACGAGCGGCGGGGACGCGAGGTAGTTCATCTTCACGTCCGGGTTGATGCGGCCCTCGAAGTTGCGGTTGCCCGAGAGCACCGACGTGACGGAGAGGTCGTTGGCCTGGACGGCCTCCGAGATCTCCGGCTCGAGCGGGCCCGAGTTGCCGATGCAAGTCGTGCAGCCGTAGCCGACCGTGTAGAAGCCGAGCTTCTCGAGGTACGGGACGAGGCCCGACTTCTCGTAGTAGTCCGTGACGACCTTCGAGCCGGGGGCCACCGAGGTCTTGACCCACGGCTTGGACGCAAGGCCCTTCTCGACGGCGTTGCGGGCGAGGATCGCAGCGGCGAGCATGACGGAGGGGTTCGACGTGTTGGTGCACGAAGTGATCGACGAGATCGTCACCGCGCCGTGGTCGAGCTCGAACTCGCGGCCGTCCTCCATCTTCACGTGAACCGGCTGCGACGGGCGGCCGAAGGCACCGCTCGCAGCCGATTCGATCGGGTTCGCGAGGCGTGCTGTCTCGTGGACGTGGCTGTCCGCTTCGGTCGTCGTGGGGGCATCGGAGGCCGGGAAGGACTCGTCGATCGTCTCGTCGACGCTGCCGTCCTCGACGTGGCCGTCGCCGATCTGGACGTAGTTGTACAGGTCCTTGCGGAACTGCTCCTTCGCGTCCGAGAGCTCGATGCGGTCCTGCGGCCGCTTCGGGCCGGAGATCGACGGGACGACCGTGGAGAGGTCGAGCTCGAGGTACTCCGAGAAGCGCGGCTCGTGCGAGGCGTCGTGCCAGAGGCCCTGCTCCTTCGTGTACGCCTCGACGAGGGCGAGGTTCTCCTCGGAGCGGCCGGTGAGGCGCAGGTAGTCGAGCGTGACCTGGTCGATCGGGAAGATCGCGGCGGTCGAGCCGAACTCGGGGCTCATGTTGCCGATCGTCGCGCGGTTCGCGAGCGGGACCTCCGCGACGCCCTCGCCGTAGAACTCGACGAACTTGCCGACCACGCCGTGCTTGCGCAGCATCTCGGTGATCGTGAGGACGACGTCGGTCGCAGTGGCGCCGGCCGGGATCGAGCCCGAGAGCTTGAAGCCGACGACGCGCGGGATGAGCATCGAGACGGGCTGGCCGAGCATGGCAGCCTCGGCCTCGATGCCGCCGACGCCCCAGCCGAGGACGCCCAGGCCGTTGACCATCGTCGTGTGCGAGTCGGTGCCGACGAGCGTGTCGGGGTACGCACGGAGGACCTTGCCCTCGGCAGTCTCGACCTCGCGCGTCATGATCGTGCGCGCAAGGTACTCGATGTTGACCTGGTGCACGATGCCCATGCCCGGCGGGACGACCTTGAAGTCCTCGAACGCCGTCTGGCCCCAACGGAGGAACTGATACCGCTCGCCGTTGCGCTGGTACTCGATCTCCATGTTCCGCTCGATCGCGCCGGCGTTGCCGAACACGTCGATCTGCACGGAGTGGTCGATGACGAGCTCGGCCGGCGCGAGCGGGTTCACGCGCTCGGGATCACCGCCGAGGTCCTTGATCGCCTCGCGCATAGTGGCAAGGTCAACCACGCACGGAACACCTGTGAAGTCCTGCATGATGACGCGCGCCGGCGTGAACTGGATCTCCGTGTTCGGCTGCGCTGCAGGGTCCCAGCCCGCCAAGGCCCGAACGTGGTCCGCGGTGATGTTGGCACCGTCCTCGGTGCGGAGAAGGTTCTCGAGCAGAACCTTGAGGCTGAACGGGAGGGATTCCGACCCCTCGACGGCGCTCAGTCGGAAAATTTCGTAATCGGTGCCGCCGACGTTCAGTACGCCCTTGGATCCGAAGCTGTCCACAGTGCTCAATGCACCACTCCTCTCGCAACACTGCCATCTTTGCCGCGCGGAAGGGCCGTTGCTAGTTAGGTGAGCCTAAGCTAGCTTGCGCCCGCCGCGCCCTGGCTCCCAGCGCCACGCCCCATCCTAGTTCTGGCCTCCGGACAAGGCGACGGGGCCAGTTCTGTGACGCGAGGGGCTACCTGCCGGGCCGCAGCAGCGCGACAGTCCGCCCCCTCCCCCACCCTGATCCGAGCGGCTACCTGCCGGGCCGCAGCAGCGCGACAGTCTCTACGTGGTGGGTCTGCGGATACAAGTCGAACGCCCGCAGCCACTCGAGCCGCCACCCGGCCTCGAGGAACCAGCCGAGGTCCCGTGCGAACGACGCGGGATCACACGCGACATACGCGACGGCGCCGGGCGCAGCATCCACGAGCTGGCGGACGACCTCACGGCCCGCCCCGGCACGAGGCGGATCGAGCACGACGGCGTCGAACCGCTCCCCCGAGTGCTGCCGCAGGACACGCTCTACACGCCCTTGGACGACGTCGACGTGCCGGTGCCGCTTGAACGTCCGACGGGCGTCCCGGCTCGTCCCGGGCGAGCCCTCGACCGAGAGGACGAAGCCGGACGGCCCGACGGCCGCCGCGAGCGGGGCCGTGAACAGCCCGGCACCGGCGTACAGGTCCGCGGCCGTCGCGCCGGCGCCGAGAACAGGGCCGACGGCGCCGAGCACCGCTTCCATGAGGGTCTCGGGCGCCTTGCGATGGATCTGCCAGAACCCCTCGCCGGTCACCGTGTAGTGATATCCCGCGGCTTCCTCAGCGACCGAGCCGTGGCCCCGGAGCGTGAGCGGCGCCTTTCCACGCGGCCCGACGGCGCTCACGGAAGCGCCCAGGTCCACGCCCTCGACAAGTTCCCTGAGCCTCGTCGACGGGAGCTCCTCGGCGAGCGTGAACACGACAAGCGGCGATGTCCCGGACGCGGGTGCAGCCACCTCGACCCGCTCGACGCCGGCCAGATCGACGCCCCAGAGCCCGAGGCGCGAGATCGCGTCCACAGCAAGCGGCATATCGTGCACGGCGACCGTCTCGGTCGAGCGGTGCGCATGCATCGCAAGCCGCCCATCGCCGTCGACCGCGAAACTGCAGCGCGTGCGCCAGTGGAGACCGCCGTCGTCGGCTGTGCCGGCGTCCGCACGGGGCGCCTCGGCGGGCACGGCCTCGACCTCGACATCGAGCTCGAGGTGCGCGAGCCGCGCCAGCTGCTCGCGCACGACGGCGGCCTTGAGCCGCCGCTGCTCGGCAAGCTCGATGTGGCCGAACTCGGCGCCGCCCACCGGGAGGCGCCCCTCCGCGTAGGCTGCGAGCGCATCTGCGGGGGCCCACACGTGCGGGCGGCGGGCCGGCGAGGCCTCGATCACGTCGACGACGTCGCCCCGCCAGAAGGTCTTACCCTCCTCGGCTTCCGTGAGCCGCACGCGGACGGCCTCGCCCGGAAGGCCGTGGCGCACGAAGACGACGCGGCCCTCATGGCGCGCGACAGTGTGCCCGCCGTGCGCGATGGGCCCAAGCTGCAGTTCGAGGAGGTCGCTCATAGCTCCTGCAGCCTCCGTGCGTGCTCCGACGACTTGAGCTGCCACGGCACGCTCGCGACCATGACTCCGGGCTCGAAATGCAGGCGCGCCTTGATCCGGAGCGCCGTCTGGTTGTGGACGAGCTGCTCCCACCACTTCCCGACGACGTACTCGGGGATGTAGACGACGATGAGGTCGCGCGGAGACTCGCGGCGCATGCCGTCGATGTAGTCGAGGAGAGGCGTCACGGTTTCGCGGAACGGGCTGGCGAGGACCGTGAGCGGCACGGGGATGGCGAGCTTCTCCCAGTCGGCCACCGTCTGCGCGGTCTCCTCGGGGCTGATGTCCACCGTGACGGCGTCGAGCCGGGACGGGCGCGAAGCGCGCGCATACGCCAGCGCGCGCAGCACGGGCTTGCGCACGTGGGAGACGAGGAGGACGGCGTGGACGCGGCTCGGGAGCGCGCGCGCCGAGGCGTCGTCCCCGACCGCGAGCTCGCGGGCCACCTTGTCGTAGTGCGCACGGATGCTCCACATGATGAGGAAGAGGATGAACATCGCGAGGATCGCGATCCACGCGCCATGCTCGAACTTCGTGATGAGCACAATGACGAGCACGGTCGCGGTCATGCCGAAGCCGATCGTGTTCACGACGCGCGAGCGCATCATACGCTGGCGGACGTGGCGGTCCTTGACCCGTTTGAGCTCACGCGTCCAGTGCCGGATCATGCCGAACTGGCTCGACGTGAACGAGACGAACACCCCCACGATGTAGAGCTGGATGAGCTTCGTGACATCGGCGTCGAACGCGACGATGAGCACGAGCGCGCCGGCCGCGAGCGCGAGCACCCCGTTGCTGAACGCGAGGCGGTCGCCGCGCGTGCGCAGCTGCCGTGGGAGGTAGCCGTCCTGGGCAAGGATCGAGCCGAGGATGGGGAAGCCATTGAAGGCCGTGTTGGACGCGAAGACGAGGATGACGCCCGTCGCCGCGACGACGATGTAGAAGGCGATGCTCCCGCCCCCGAAGACCGCGTCCGCGATCTGGCCGATGGCCGGCGTCTGGACATAGTCGGCCGAGAGCGGCTGGCCGTTCTGCCGGAGCTCCGTGGTGGGATCCTGGGCGAGATGGACGTGGGTCGCGTTCGCGAGGAACAGGATTCCCGCGAGCATGCTCGCCGCGACCAAGCCGAGGGCGAGCAGAGTCTTCGCGGCATTGTCGCTCTTGGGCGGCTTGAAGTTCGGGACGCCGTTGCTGATGGCCTCGACGCCCGTGAGGGCAGCGGCACCCGAGGAGAACGCGCGCAGCAGGAGGAATCCGCCCGCGAGGCCCACGAGCCCCTGGTCGAAGTCCGGGGACGGCACGATCTCGAAGGCCGCGCTCGCCGCTGGCTTGAGGTTGCCCGTGAGGAACTGCACGAGCCCCACGAGGGTCATGCCGAGAATCGAGGCCATGAAGATGTAGGTCGGTGCTGCGAAGACTGTCCCCGCTTCCTTGACGCCCCGGAGGTTGACGAGCGCCAAGATCACGACGCCGACGACGGCGATCGTCGCCTGCTGCCCCTCGAGGAACGGCAGCGCGGTCGTGAGGTAGCTCGCGGCCGAGGACATCGAGACCGCGACCGTCAGGACGTAGTCGACGAGTAGAGCCGATGCAACGGTGAGCCCCGCAAAGCGGCCGAGATTCGTCGTCGCGATCTCGTAGTCTCCGCCCCCCGAGGGATACGCGTGCACGTTCTGCCGATACGACGCGACGACGGTGAGGAGCACGAGCATCACCGCGATGCCGACCCACGGGGAGAGCGCGACGGCGCCCACACCCGCGAGGGCAAGCGTGAGGAGGATCTCATCGGGCGCGTACGCGACGGACGAGAGCGCGTCCGAGGCGAAGATCGGGAGGGCGATCCGCTTCGGCAGGAGCGTGTGGCTCATCCGGTCGTTGCGGTAGGGCCGCCCGACGAGCACCCGTTTCACCGCGTTGAGTATCTGCAGCACTCTGACACGGTATGCGCTGCGCGCGGCAAGTCATAGTCCGGGCCTTGGAGGGAAGCGCCGCGACCGCACGAGGATTCGATAGATTGGTTCCGAGCCTCCATGCACGGAAGGCTGGGCCGGCTGCGCGCCGGCCGTAGGACGCAAGGAGCACGCGTGGCGCATTACGTGATCATGGGGTGCGGGCGCGTCGGCGTCTCCCTCGCCCACACGCTCGAGGACTCTGGCCATTCCGTGGCGATCATCGACCAGGACGACAGGGCGTTCCGCCGGCTTCGCCGGACGTTCGGCGGCCGGAAGGTCACGGGCATCGGCTTCGACCGCGACACGATGAAGCAGGCGGGCATCGAGGACGCCTACGCGTTCGCCGCGGTCTCGAGCGGCGACAATTCGAACATCCTCGCGACGCGCGTCGCGCGAGAGACGTTCCACGTGCCGCACGTCGTCGCCCGCATCTACGATCCGGGCCGCGCCGAGATCTACCAGCGCCTCGGCATCCCGACCGTCGCCGCCGTCCGCTGGAGCGCGGACCAGGTGCTGCGCCGCATCCTCCCCGAGGCCGGGATCGCAGGAGACTTCCGCGATGCCTCGGGTCGGCTCGTCCTCACCGAGGTGGACCTCGACCCGTCGTGGCTGGGCCAGCCCGTCGCGGCGATCGAGAAGGCTGCACCTGTCCGGGTCGCCTACCTGACCCGGTTCGGTGAGGGAACCCTCCCGGCCCCCGGAACGAGCTACCAGGAAGGCGACACGATCCACGTCATGATGCGACTCGGCGATTCGCCCGAAGTGGCCCGCATCCTCGCCGCGCCGCCCGTGAAGGAGGGCATGTGAAGGTCATCATCGCGGGCGCCGGAAGCGTCGGCTCCTCTATCGCGCGCGAGCTCCTCGCCCACCGGCACGAGGTGCTGCTCATCGACCCCAAGCCCGAGGTCATCGGACGGAGCGGGCTTAGAGGCGCGAAATGGCTCATCGGCGACGCTTGCGAGCTCACGACGCTGAAAGAGGCACAGGTGGACGCCGCCGACGTCGTCGTCGCGGCGACCGGCGACGACAAGGTCAACCTCGTCGTCTCCCTCCTCGCCAAGACCGAGTTCGGCGTGGGCCGCACGGTCGGCCGGGTCAACAATCCCAAGAACGACTGGATGTTCGACGGCTCGTGGGGAGTCGATGTCGCGGTCAACACGCCGCGGCTCATGACCGCGCTCGTCGAGGAAGCCGTCGAGATCGGCGACGTCGTGCGGCTCCTGACGCTCCAGACCGGCGTCGCGTCGCTCGTCGAGTTCACGGTGCCGCACGGCTCGGTTCTCATCGGGCGCACCGTCGGCCAGATCGACTGGCCCTCGGACGCGACCCTCGTGGCGATCCTGCGGGACCAGGCGCCCATCGCGCCGAGCGTCGACGACGTCATCGATCACCGCGACGAGCTCTTCTTCGTCTCGACAATCGCCGCCGAGGACGAGCTGCGCCTTCTCCTTTCCCCCGGCAACGGCGAGGAGTCCGAGGAACTCGTTTCAGACGAGGGCGAAGACGACGGCTTCGACGGCTGACGCCGCGGCCTATCACGCCGTGATCGCCGGCGGAGTCGGTGGAGTTGGCGGCGTCCGGCGATGTTGCCGGTCGGCGAACCGCCGATACCCCACGAAGAGGACGACCGCGAGCGCGACTGCGAGGGCGATGAACACCGTCGCCTGCTGACCGGTCATGGCAGCCGGGACGACCCCGAAGACCAAGGACAGGAGTCCTCCGAGCAGCAGCGCGTTCGCGGACGACGGCGAGGCCTTGCCGAGCGCGAAGCTCGCGGCCCACAGCACGACAGCGACGACCGTGGCAATCACGCTCACGGTGCGCGCCCACGCACTGACGGGACCGCCGCTCGGGCTGGGGTAGTAGGCATCGATGCCGAGCTCGAACGCTGCAACCGTCAGGACGCCTGCACCCAGCGGGAAGACCAGCGCCAGCATCCTGCTCGCAGGAGCCTTGGCAGCCCTGCGGAGCCTCCACCGGACTTCAGCGAGGCGCAGGTGACCCGCCGCGAGCGCGATGAGATAACCTGCGGCCACGACATAGAAGCTGAGCGCCGAGTGGCTCCCAGTCGAGCGGACGGCTGCGAAGATCAGGGTGAAGAGGCCCCCGGAGAACAGGCTGTCGGACGTGATCGGCGACGTCCTAGCGAAGACGAAGCCTGTTGCGAGGAGAAGGAATCCGACGATCGTGGCGATGACTCCAAGGTTTCGGCCGTAGAGCGCCGTCGCGTCCACGAACGCCTGACCTGACTGCTCAGCCGGCCCGTAGGGCGGCTCGGGAGGCGGGTAGAACGACTGAATGCCCAAGGACGCCGAGAAGGTGATCAGGACGCCCGCTATGAGGGGAAAGATCACCGTCAAGGCGGCCCGATCCCCGCCCGTCGGGGCCCGGCGAAGCCATCTCACACGCTTCCACGGCCAGCCCTGCGTGAGCACGTGCCCCAGGGCGAGTGCGGCCAGAAGAACCCCAGCCACGGCGGCGAAGCTGCCGGCGGTCTCAGCGGACGCGACACCGCGTCCTGCCGCATAGAGCAGGGTAAACAGTCCGCCGTAGAGGATCCCGTCGGCGATCACCGCGGCACGGGTCGGCGCGACAGCGCTCACCGCTATCGGTACGAACGCGATGCCCGCGATCACCGCGGAGACCACACGGTTGTAGGCCTCGAGCGCGAGCCGGTACGAGCCGTAGTCGTCCGCGGTCCCCATCGAGGGCAGGAGTTCGGGCTGCGGATAGAACGCCTGGATGCCGAATGCCACGAGCAGAGCGAACAGTACCCCCACAAACAGCGAGAAGATGATCCGGAGCGCCTGGTTCTCCATGCCCTGAGACTAGGGTTCGGGAGCTAGGTCGGATAGGGCCGAGGGTCCCGCCGCGATCCTCTACCGAGTGCCCGGAATGGGGCGCGTCACGAGCCACGCGAGCCAGAGGCCGAGCGCGTAGAGCGGCACCCCGAGGATGAGGCGCATCGCCCCGAGGGCCACGAGCCCGGCGCCGCCCATGAGGTAGAGAGGCACTTCGACGACGAGCCGCAGCGCGAGCACCGCGAGCATGATCCACGTGCCGATCCGGTACTGCCGGGACCGCCCCGCGCTCTCGCGCCAGCGGACGCCCTCGTTGCGCAGGAACCCGAACAGGACGCCGACGAGCGGCCAGCGGACTGCGATCGACACCGCGAGCGCGAGAATGTATGCCGCGTTCGTGATGAATCCCGTGACGTAGAAGTTCTCGGCCTTCCCCGTGAAGAGGGCTAGGGCCGCGGACACGCCGATGCCGACGATGCCCGCGAACGCCTGGGTGAGGGTCGAGCGGCCGACCAGCCGGACGACGACGAAGACGGCCGCGACGGCGACCGAGAGGACGGCGGAGAGCACGAGGTCGTTGAGGACCGTGAACACAACGAGGAAGACGAGAGCCGGGAGCACGCTCTCGACGATGCCGCGGATTCCGCCCGCGCTGCGGAGCACGTCGATGCGGCCGTCGTCGTGGCGATGGAGCCCCGCATTCGCGGCGTACGCGCTCGCCATCTCGCGGGCGAGGCCCGACCGTCCGGGTTCCTGGCCCTCGTTCTGCTCGGGTTCTGCGGCACGGCCCATGGCTGCCTCCTCTTAGTCTTCCTTCGCGAGGATCTCGTAGCGGGGGTTGTAGATGGTCGGCTCGCCGCGGTGGGTCGAGAGCATCCCGGAGAACCGGAGCGCCGTGCCCGCGCTGATGCCGCGCAGGCGCCGCCGGCCCAGCCAGATGAGGCGGACGGCGGGGCCGCGCCCGGCGCGGGGGGCGTCTCCCGATTCGATGACCGCGCTGAAGCTGGGCGCCTCGGACGGCGGAACGAACGTGACCGAGCGGATGACGCCTTCTCCTTGGACCTGACCGCGGTCCGGGAGGCGCGAGAAGTCGAACGGGATCGCGATGGGGCCGTCAGCCAAGATGCGTGATCTCCGGGCCGCGCTCCGGCGCGCTCGGAGCCTGGTTGGGCGCGGCGTCGCCCTCTGTCTGGTCGACGGGCAGACGCAGGGGCAGGAGTTCGCTCGGCGGGAGCGGCGATTCGCCGCGGTCGACGACGACCGAGCGGAAGAGCTCCTCGAGCTCCGCGGCCGCGGCTCGGTCCGACGTGGCATGGCCCGAGATGACGCCACGGAGGAACCACCGTGGGCCGTCGACGCCCATGAAGTGCGCAACCCGGTGTCCCCGGCGGCCATCCGCCATCGACGTCGGAAGCTTCGCGACGAGTTCGGGGCCGAAGCTCCCCTCGACCTCCTCGACAGTGCCGCCTTGGCTCTCGACCGACTGGGCGATCTGCGCCCGGATCTCTCCCCACAGTCCCTCGCTGCGCGGCGCGGCGAAAGCCTGGACCTGAAGGCTCGAACCGTTGAGGTCCATGGTGACGGCGACGACCCGGCGGGTCGCCTCCTCGACCTCGAGCCGGATCTGGAGGCCCTCGATGGGCCGGATGAGGATCGCGCCGAGGTCAACGTAGCCGACTGCCGTATCCTTCTCGCTCGCGTCAAAGGGCCCCTTCTCGGGGCGGCCGTAGCCGCTCTTGTCTGGCTCGGGGCGCCGCCGAGGGGCACCGAGGACCGTGGGGTCCTCGGCCGTCAGCTTGGCGTTCTTGCCGCGTCCGAACAGCACGTCTACAACTCCTTCAGTCAGCCGTCCGGGGGCCACCGCTGGGCGAGTCCCGGTCCAAGCAGGCGCTACTACGCCGAGAATCCCCCGGTGGAGCCGAAGCCGCCGGTCCCCCGCGCCGACTCCGAGAGCTCGGCGACGGAGACGAAGCGCGCGTACTCGACGCGCTGGATCACCATCTGTGCAATTCTATCGCCGCGCCGGAGGCTGAGCGTTTCGCGCGTATCCGTGTTCAAAAGGGTCACAGCGATCTCGCCCCGATACCCGGCATCGACGGTGCCGGGCGCGTTGACGACCGTGAGGCCATGCCTCGTCGCCAGGCCGGACCGCGGATGGATGAGGGCGACGTAGCCGAAGGGCAGCGCGATGCTTACGCCCGTCGGGACGAGGCGGCGCTCCCCCGGCGCGAGCGAGAAGTCGATGCGCGAGCACAGGTCGGCGCCTGCGTCCCCAGGGTGGGCGTACGACGGCGCCGGAAGGCCGTCGTCGAGCATCACCACCTCGACTTCGAGGGTCGGCTGCCACGCCTCGTGGGCCGCCGGGCGGGCGTCCTCGGCCCCGTCGGCGATGGCCTCGGGCTGGTCGTCAGTCGTCTGGGCTGCGGTCACCTACCCACTGTATCGGCTGGGCTCGGGGCCGCCGGCCGCTTTGGCGCTTGCGCGGGCGTGATGGAAAGCTTGAACCATGTCTGATTCGCCGTCCGCCGCGCCCTTGCCCCGAGAATCCGCGGGAGCTGTTTTCACCGAGAAGCTCTGGCCCGCGTGGTGGGTGTGGGTCGTCGTGCTCGGGATCGCGGGGGCTTGCGTCCTCGTGCTCGCGCCGATCAGCGTCTCCGCGGGCTTCACGGGGGCGGCCATCGTGTTCCTCGTGCTGTGCGGGATCCTTGTCGCGACGACGCCCGCCGTCGTCGTGACCCCACGGGAGTTCCGCGCTGGGCGCGCTGTGCTCCCCCGCGAATTCGTCGCCTCGGCCGAGGGATTCACGGGCGACGAGGCGACGGCCGAACGAGGCACCCGACTCGACGGACGGGCCTACCTGTGCCTGCGCGGATGGATCTCGCCCGTGGTCCGGGTGGAGCTCGACGATCCGGACGACCCCACGCCGTACTGGCTCATCTCAACGCGACGGCCAGCGCAGCTGGTCGCTGCGCTGGCCGCCAGTCGGGCCTGATCGCCCACATGAGCTGATCTGCGTCAGCCCTCGCATTCCTTGCAGTAGTACAGCCCGTTCTTCTCACGGGCGATCTGCGACCTGTGGCGCACGAGGAAGCACGATGCGCACGTGAATTCGTCTGCCTGGGCCGGCAGGACACGCACGAGCAGCTCTTCGCCGGACAGGTCCGCACCCGGGAGCTCATAGCTGTCCGCGGCCTCGGCCTCATCCTCGTCCACTGAGGCGGACTGCTTGTCCGTGCGCCGCGTCTTCAGCTCCTCGAGCGAATCCTCGTTGAGCTCTTCCTCGTTCTTGCGCGGCGCATCGTAATCGGTCGCCATAGTTCTTCGTTCACGCTCCGGTTAGTCGCATCAGTCACGTGGTCACTCCACGTAGTCCACTCTCTAACGCACTCGGCCCCCATTTTGTGCCCAGTGACGGGGAGATTGTTCCCGATCGGCGCGAGTTTCGCCACTCCGGTGCAGATTGTGGTCCTACGATGTCGCGGCACACCGAGCGATTGCCCGGAAATCCGGGGGCGGGGATGGCACAGTTCTGTGGAGGACTAGGCAATGCTGGAGGCATCGATGCGGGATCAGCCGCAGGATCATCTGCAGGAACTGCGCCTCGTCGGCGTGCACGACGACGGGCAGCACCTCCTGCTGACCGCCGGCTCGGGCGGTACCTTCCGCCTGCCCCTCGACGAGGCCCTGCGTCGCGCCATCGCGCGCCCGGCACCCCAACGGCCCGCCCCGTCCGGCGCCGCGAACATGTCTCCCCGCCAGATCCAGGCTGAGATCCGCGCGGGTGCCACCGCCGAGAGCATCGCCGAGGCCTCCGGGATCCCCCTTGCGAGGGTCCAGCGCTACGAGACGCCCGTGCTCGCCGAGCGCGAACACATGGTGCGCCTCGCCCAAGGCTCCGAAATCGCGCCGCCGCCGCCTGCCCAGTCCGCGTTCGCGGCAGAGTTCGGCCCGGGCCCCGCACATCTGGGGGACATGGTCGCGCACCGTCTCGCGGTCCACGGCGTGGATCCGTCCACCGTCGAGTGGGACTCGTGGCGACGGAGGGACGGCCTCTGGACTGTCGTGGCGCGCTTCGAGCTGCCTGCGGATGCGCCCGACTCGATCGGCGAGGAGCCCCCCGCGACGTGGACGTTCAACCCCGTGCGCCGGAGCGTCACGAACGCGAACCGCTGGGCGCAGCAGCTGAGCGAGCTCGAGACGCTCGACGGCCCGACGTCGCCGAGGCGCCTCTCCGTCGTCGACCGCCCGTTCGACGTCGAAGCCGAGCCGGCCCGCGCGTCCCAGCCTGATGCGCACGATGCCGAGTCTGATCTCCTTGACATGCTGCGGGCGCGCCGCGGCCAGCGGCTCGGGGTCGACGAGAACGCGGACGACGCCCTCGCGCTCCTGCTCACCCAGGGCATCCCTGCCGCGCATCCACGACCCGCGGAGAACCATTCCGAGAGTGAGGCTCGCGACGGCGAGGCGCGTCCGCGCCGCCTTGAGCCCGTGCGCGACAGCATCACGTCGATCTTCCCGCGGCTGTCCCGCGAGGAGGACGCCAGCAGAACGCCCGAGGACGGCCATCTGCGTCTGGCCCCTGGCCTGAGCACCTCGACGCGAGAGATCACGATCGTGCCCGCGGTTCCGTTCCCGGGAGCAGGGCGAGACGACGATGTGGACGACGCCGCGGATGAGCGGAGCGGCGAGGCCGAGGCCTCAGAAGCGGGCGCCTCGCACGACGAATCCGAGCCCACGGGCGGCGCGGACGACGCGCCCACGACCGCGGAGTCTCCGGCGCCGTCGGCGACGGCGCCGGAAACGGCCACCGCCGACGAACCGGCCACGGAGCCCCAGCGGCGGACATCTCGTCCCAGGCGCTCGTCGATTCCCAGCTGGGACGAGATCGTCTTCGGCACGAAGGGCGACTAGGCGCGGCACGATAGGCCAGTCGGGGCGGCGCGTCGAATTCGGCGCACCGCCCCTCGGCTAGTCTCCGAACGGCAGGAGCTGCTCCTCCTCGCGGAGGACATTCGCGGTCGCCGCCGTCCGGTGCTCACGATGGTGGCGGCGGCACAGGGTCTCGTACCCGACCTCCTCGGCCGGCTGCATCTCGCTCTGAACGCCGCCGATGTCGGCGATCACCACTTGGTCCCCCTCGACGACCATGTGGCCGCCGACGGTCCGGGCATTGTGAGTCGCGCGCCGCCCGCACCAGCACAGAGTCTCGACCTGGAGCACCTGGATGCGGTCCGCGAGCTCGACGAGCCGGCGCGAGCCGGGGAAGAGCTCCGCACGGAAGTCGGTGAGGATTCCGAACGCGTACACGTCGGCTCCGAGTTCGTCCACAACTCGCGCGAGCTCGTCGATCTGGGCCGGATTGTAGAACTGCGCCTCGTCGCACACGAGATAGTCGACCTCGTGGCCCGAGGTGCGCAGCCGCACGACCTCGTCCCAGAAGCTCAGCGCTCCCGTGACCTCGCTCGCACCGACCCGCAGCCCGAGCCGACTCGTGATGACGGCCTCGCCCGCGCGGTCATGCTTCGTGAAGAGGACTCCGCGGCGCCCGCCCGCCCGATGGTTGTAGTCCATCTGGAGCGCGAGGGTCGACTTCCCGCTGTCCATCGTTCCCGTGAAGAACACGAGCTCAGCCACGCCGCCTCCGCTTCGACTTCGCCGGGCCCCCGGCCCGAAACACCACAAGAGGCACGAGCCGCTCGGCCTTCGTGAGCGAGCCGTGCTGGCCCACCATCGAGAACGCCGTAGGGCGGGCCCGACGGCCGTCGTAGAGGGCGAGCTCGCCATGGACGGCAACCAGGACATCGCCAATCCGCGGGAGGACGTCGTCTCGCACGTCGCCGAAGAGCCCCGCCTCGACGGCCTCCTTCCGCGTCATGATCCAGGCCTGGCTGCCGAAGCGCTCGCGCCAGCGGTCGATCACACGCTGCACCGCGCCGTCATGCCCGGGATCCTCGACGTGCAGGTGGACCATCCGGGGCTCCCCCGCGGTGTGCCGCACGCCCTCGACGAGGTCGGGCTCCGCCCCGAAGTCGATGCGGCGGTGTTCGGGGATGTCCACCATGCCGTGGTCGCCCGTGACGAGGACGAGCGTGCCGCCCGGGAGCTGGGCATCGAGACGCCGGATGCACGAGTCCACCTCTTCGAGGGCCTCCTCCCACGCGCGCGAGCCGCAGCCCGAGAGGTGGCCGGCCTTGTCGAGGTCGTTGAGGTAGAAGTACAGGAGCGTGCGCGGCGCCCCGGCGACCGCCTGTGCCGCCGCGGTCGAGCGGGCATGGAGCGTCTCGGCTCCGACAAACCGGCTTCCCCGCAGCGCGGCCCGCGTCATCGCCGAGCGCTCGAACTGCGGGAGGCTCACGGTCGTGACGGGGATGCTCTGCGAGATCCGCTCGAAGACGGTGGGAAAGGGCTGCCACCGGTCCGGGTCGACATCCGGATCCCATCCGCCGAGCTGGTTCACGACGCGGTCGAGGTGCGGCGCGAGCACGTCGTAGCCGACCATCCCGTGCTGCCCCGGCGGGAGTCCGGTGCCGAAGCTCGCGAGGGATGACGCCGTCGTGCTCGGGAACGCAGCATCCAGCGTCGTCGGGATACCGCCCTGGGCCTCCTGGAGCTTGGCCCTGAGGAAAGGCGTGTGGGCCGCCCGCTGGGTGAGGAGCGAGCGGCCGAGGCCGTCGACCATGACGACGCACAGGCGGGGCGTCGCAGGCAGGCCGAGCGCGTTGTCGAAGCCCGGGAGGCCGAGGGCGGCGGCGCAGCTGGGAAGCACCTCGGCGAGGCTGCGGCGCCCGTACGCGGGCGGCTCGGGCAGCGGCTGCCCGACAGCCGTCATTGGCGGCCCCCGTGGCCGCGCACGCGCCCGCCAAAGCCCGCGAGCCGCGGGCGCGGCAGGCCGTCCGCGGGCGTGCCCGGGCCCGGTGCCGCACCCGACGCGCTCGCCGCGTTGGCCGCGCGCAGGAGCCGCGCGAAATGCTTCGCGGTGCTGACCGCCTCGGGCCCGTCCGCCTCGGCACTGATCCGCAGCACGATGTCCTCTTGCGCGATCGTCCCGGTGTATCCGTGGTCTGCGTCGCAGTTCGGGTCGCCGCACGAGGCGGGGAGGATATCGAGCCGCTGGCCGCCGGACCACGCGATCGCGAGGGTGACCTCGTGGACGGGGTCCCCCGGCTCGTACGCGGCCGGCTCGGCGAACACGTAGCTGAGCACAACCGTGGCGATCTGGGCGAGCGGGACCGACTCGGTCGAGACCTGGGCCGTCATACGCTGTGGATCCGCCTCGAGCGGGGCTTCGTCGACATGCGTGATGACGAGGAGCTCGTCCGTGAGCGCGAGGACGGTCACGTGGCGCCGGACCTCGGCGCGCTCGAAGTGGGTCTCGAGATGCACGAGATGGGCGAGCGTCGCGGCGCCGTCGAGGGCGTCGTCGACGACGTCGGCGACGAGCCGGGGGTAGAAGCCGGTTCGCTCGAGGTCGGCGCTCAGGGTCCTCGTCGTCGCGGTCTCCTGTCCAGGAACGCGGGGGGACGGCGTATGGCTCATGCGCACCATTCTCCCAGACGCCGCATCGGGCACGCTTTCGGCCCTTGGGCGCACGCCCCTGGGCCGGCTACTGCTCCGACATCGCGCGGCGCGCCGTGTCCGTCCGCTGGGCGGCGTTGCCTAGCCACACATCGGCGTGCAGGACCGTGAGGCCCTGCTCGCTCACGACGACGGGCCTGAGCTCTAGCACGGACACCTCGGGATGGGCGTCCTTGAACAGCGCGATCCGGCCCACGAGCCCTTCGACGGCTGCGACGTCGAGCGCCGGGAGGCCTTCGTACCCGAGCAGCTTCTGCGCCGCCCGCGGCGCCCGCACGAGGTCTCCGACGTCCTGGGTCGTGAGCGGCGGGACGCGATGTGCCCAGTCGTCGAGGAGCGCGACGGCGTCCCCCGCGAGCCCGAACGAGACGACGGGGCCCAGGAGCGGGTCTTCGATGGCCCGGACGACGCAGGCCTGGCCGAGCGGAGCCATGCGCTGGACCTCGAGCTTCGCGGCCCCGCGGGACGAGTCCGCGAGCGGCCCGTACGCCGCAAGCGACTCCTCCATGACAAGGACGGCCGAACGCAGCGAGGCTTCGTCGCGGATGTCGATCCGCACGGTCCCGAGGTCGAGGCGGTGGCGGAGGCTTTCCGCGGTGGACTTGACCGCTACCGGCCAGCCGAGCTCGTCCGCCGCCGCGACGGCCTCCTCGGCGCTGCTCACCGGGCGGGACGGGAGGACGGGAACGCCGTAGCACGCGAGGAGGGCCGCCGCCTGCTCGGGGTCGAGGCGCACGAGCTCCGTGCCCGAGACCCCGGCCTCGGCAATGAACCGCGCGATGAGCGCGTGGGCGGCCTCCTCATCGTGCTCGGCCTCGAACGGGGTCCCCTCTTCACGCGCGAGCCATTCGCTGTAGCGCGCGACCGCGCCGAGGGCGGCGACGGCGTCCCCCGCGCTCGTGAAGGCGGGAATCCGCGCGCGTGCCGGCCCGGCGCCGTCGTCGTCCGGGATCATGCCCTCGGCGTCCTCGGGGTGCGCGAGGATGCCCGTGAAGGCGGCGACGACAGTCTTCGACCGGGACGCCGCGCACTCGGCGAGGAGGTGGGCGACGGCGTGCGGGCGCACGCCCGCCGTGGGGACGAGGGCGAGGACGACGGCGTCGACCGTCCCGCCGTCCATGGCCTCGAGCACGCGGGCCCTCAGCGCGGGCAGCGCGACGGACGGCCCCGAGAGGTCGAGGTCCCACGCGTTGAGGACGACGGCGAGCCCGTGCGACTCCGCGGCGTCAGCGACGACGCGGCCCAGCGCGACGGCGTTCGCGAGGACTGCCACCCGGGGTCCCGCCGGCCGGGGCCCCTGGAGGATCTGGGCAACGTCCACGAGCTCCTCGAGCGTCGACACACGGATGACGCCGGCCTGGCGCAGCATCGCGTCGAGGGCACCGGGCGGGGCCTCCGACGCGCGCACGGCGTGCCCCGGAGGCAGCCGCACCCCGAGCACATCGCTCTTCGCGACGACGACGGGCTTGGTCCGCGCGAGGCGCCGGGCGATCCGGGAGAACTTGCGCGGATTGCCGAAGGATTCGAGGTACAGGGCGACGGCGCTCGTCGCCGCGTCGTCCTCCCAGAACTGCATGACGTCGTTGCCCGAGACGTCCGCGCGGTTGCCGGCGGAGACGATCGTCGAGAAGCCGAGCCTCCGGCGCGCCGCCGCGGCATAGAGTGCGACGCCGATCGCGGCCGACTGGCTGAACAGGCCGAGCGGCCCGCGCCGCGGCATGTCCGGGGCGAGGGACGCGTTGAGCCGCACGTCCGGATCCGTGTTGACGACGCCGAGCGAACCGGGCCCCACGACGCGCATGCCGAGCGCGCGGGCACTGCGCACGAGCTCCCGCTGGCGCGCGAGGCCACGTTCGCCGTCCTCGGCATGCCCCGCCGACGCGACGATGACCCCCCTGACGCCGGCAGCGGCGCATTCGGCGACGACGCCCGCGACGTCGTCGTACGGCACGGCGACCAGGGCGACGTCGACCGGCCCTGGGACGTCCCGGATGCTCGCGTAGGTGAGCATGCCGCCGAGCTCGAGAGCCTCGGGATTGACCGCCGCGACCGCCCCCGCGAAGCCGCCCTCGACGACGTGGGAGAGCAGCTGATGGCCGATCGATCCCCAGCGCCGGCTCGCCCCGACGATCGCGATAGAACGCGGCGCGAGCAGTCCCTTGACCGAGAGCGACTCCGCGCGGTGCTCCCTCGACTCCATGACGGAGCGGGACTTCTCGGTCGGGTCGATCTCGAATGCGACCATCACGACGCCGTCGTCGAAATGGCGCTCGACGGCGTAGCCGGCCTCCGCGAAGACCGTGAGCATCTTGCGGTTCTCGGGGAGCACTTCGGCTGTGAAGCGTCGGATCCCGCGCTCTCGGGCGGCGGCCGCGAGGTGCTCGAGCAGGATCGATCCAAGCCCGCGCCCCTGATGTCGGTCCGAGATGTTGAACGCAACCTCGGCCTCGGCGGGATTGTCGAGCCGGTCGTAGCGGCCCACGCCGATGATCTCGTCCCCGATCGTGATGACGAGGGCCACCCGATCGTCGTAGTCGACCTCCGTGAAGCGCTTGAGCTCCGCGTCCGAGAGGCGCGCCTTGTAGCTGAAGAAGCGGAGATAGACGGAGTTCTCCGACTGGCCGACGTGGAACGCCTGGAGGGCCTCGGCATCGCTCGCGCGGATGGGCCTCAGATGCGCCGTCCCGCCGTCCCGGAGCACGACATCGGCCTCCCAATGCTGGGGATATGCGCTTCCAGGGCCCTGATCCGCCATAGACTCAACCCTAGTTCAGATCCCGTTCCCTCCCCGTTAGGATTCAGCAAGCGTTGGCACGTCGATCGTCCCCGTCCGGGAAGTCCTCCGAAATGCTGCCCCTCGGCGACGCACCGGCCGAGAACATCACGGACATCGATGTCGCGTCCGAGATGGAGACATCGTTCCTCGAGTACGCGTACTCGGTGATCTATTCCCGGGCACTGCCCGATGCACGGGACGGGCTCAAGCCCGTCCAGCGGCGCATCCTGTACATGATGAGCGACATGGGCCTCCGGCCCGACCGCGCCCACGTCAAGAGCGCGCGCGTGGTCGGCGAGGTCATGGGCAAGCTCCACCCGCACGGCGATGCCGCGATCTACGACGCGATGGTGCGCATGGCGCAGGACTTCTCGCTGCGCCTGCCGCTCATCGACGGGCATGGCAATTTCGGCTCGCTCGATGACGGGCCCGCTGCGCCGCGGTACACCGAGGCCCGCATGGCGGCGGCCGCGCTCGCCCTCACGGACGACCTCGACGAGGACGTCGTCGACTTCGTCCCGAACTACGACGGCCAGCTCATGCAGCCCGAGGTGCTCCCGGCCGCGTTCCCGAGCCTCCTCGTCAACGGAGCGACGGGCATCGCCGTCGGCATGGCGACGAACATGGCCCCGCACAACCTTGCCGAAGTCGTCTCCGCCGCGCAGCTCGTCATCGCGAATCCCGAGGCGACGCTCGAGGAGGTCATGGAGCTCGTACCAGGCCCCGATCTCCCCTCGGGCGGCCGCATCGTGGGGCTCGACGGCATCCGCGACGCGTATCGCACGGGCCGCGGCTCCTTCCGCACGCGCGGGACGGTCGCGGTCGAGCAGCTCTCGGCCCGCCGCACCGGGCTTGTCGTGACCGAATTGCCGTACACGATCGGCCCCGAGAAGGTCATCGAGAAGATCAAGGACGCCGTCGGCTCAAAGAAGCTCCAGGGCATCAGCGACGTCGTGGACCTCACGGACCGCAATCACGGCCTCCGGCTCGTCATCGAGCTCAAGAACGGCTTCAACCCCCATGCCGTCCTCGAACAGCTCTACCGCTACACGCCGCTCGAGGACTCGTTCGGCATCAACAACGTCGCCCTCGTGGACGGGCAGCCACAGACGCTCGGCCTTCTCGAGCTCCTGCGCGTCTACGCGGACCACCGCATCTCGGTGGTGCGCCGCCGCACAGCGTTCCGCCTCGGCAAGCGCAAGGACCGGCTGCACCTCGTCGAGGGCCTCCTCGTCGCGATCATGGACATCGACGAGGTCATCCAGATCATCCGGACCTCGGACGAGGCCGCGGCCGCACGCGAGCGGCTCATGGCCGTGTACGACCTCTCCGAGATCCAGGCCAACTACATCCTCGAGCTGCGCCTCCGCCAGCTCACGAAATACTCGCGCATCGAGCTCGAGAAGGAGCAGGACGAGCTGCGCCGCGAGATCGAGGAGCTCGAGGCGATCCTCGGCTCTGACCTTCTCCTGCGCGAGCTCGTCTCGCGGGAGCTCGGCGAGATGGCCGCGAAGTACGGCACGCCGCGCCGCACGGTGCTGCTCGAGTCCGAGGCCCGGCCCGCGTCCGCGGCGCTCGCGGCGTCCGACGGCGGCGAGGCCAAGAAGGCCTCGGGCAAGGCCCCCGCACTCGCGCTCGAGATCGCGGACGAGCCGTGCTGGGCGATCCTCTCGGCTTCGGGCGTCATCGCGCGCACGGCGAGCGGCGATCCGCTCGCCGAGGGCGGCCCGCGCATGAAGCATGACGTCTTCCGCTCGGTCGTGCGGACGACGGCGCGCGGCGAGCTGGGTGCCGTGACGTCGGCCGGGCGGATGGTGCGGCTCCAGGCGGTCGATTTCCCGGTCCTCGCCCAGACGGCCGGCCTCCCGAACCTAGCGGGCGGCGTGCCCGCGAAGGACTTCGTGACGCTCGAGAAGGGCGAGACGCTCGTTGCCCTCGTCCCGCTCGACACGGTGTTCTCGCTCGGGACGGAGCAGGGCATTGTCAAGCGCGTCGCGCCCGACTATCCGCTCAATCGGGAGGACTGGGAGGCCATCACGCTCAAGGCCGGCGACCGCGTGATCGGTGCCGCGCCCGCGGCAGACGAGGATTCGCTCGTCTTCATCACCGAGCAGGCACAGCTCCTCCACTACCCCGCCTCGAGCGTGCGCCCGCAGGGCCGTTTGGCCGGAGGCATGGCCGGCGTCAAGCTCGCGGACGGAGACAAGGCGCTGTTCTTCGGCGTCATCGGCTCGGGCGACGGGTCCGCCGTCGTCGTCACGATCGCGGGAAGCCGCGGCGCCCTCCCGGGCACCGCGCCCGGGACGGCCAAGGTGACGCCATTCGACGAGTACCCCGCGAAGGGCCGCGCGACGGGCGGAGTGCGCTCGCATCGCTACCTCAAGGGCGAGGACGTGCTCCTCGTGGCATGGGCGGGGCATGGCCCCGCAAAGGCCTCCTCGACGGCCGGCGTCGCGCGCTCGCTCCCGAACGAGCACGGGCGGCGCGACGGCTCTGGCGTCCCACTCTCGCAGGGCATCGAAGAGGTTGGCCCGAGCTTCGGCTGAGCGCCAATCGAACGGCAGGAGGCCCGCCACCCCGTGACGGAGCCGGGCCTCCTGCCGTTCCGCGCCAGCCGAGCGGGTCTCAGATCACGGGGATGCTGGCACTGACCGGTCCGGACGCGACGGGTTCCTCGCCCGACGCCTGCGCTTCGAGAGCTGTCGCCTGGAGGTCCACGCCCTCCCGCTCCGCGGCATCCGCAGCCGCGGGATGGTCGAGCGGAAGCTGAACGACGGCGCCGTCGTCCGCGACGGCGAGGGGCACCTCGGCGAGCGGCATGTGGGTGAGGTCTAGGAGCGGATCGTGGTCCTGCCGCGCAACGACCGCGTGCGCCTCGGCCGGGGTCTCGACGCTCGGCATCGACCCGGGCAGCGGGCGCCCTGCGGACTCGTGGAGGAAGAACACCGCGACCGCTCCGACCGCTGACGTGCCCATGAGGTAATACGCGGGCATCATGTCGTTGCCGGTCGAGTGGATGAGCGCGTCGACGATGAACGGCGTCGTGCCGCCGAAGATCGCGACCGCGAAGTTGTAGGCGATGCCCATCCCGCCGTAGCGGCTCGCCGTCGGGAACTGGGCGGGCAGCGCCGAGGCGAGATTCGCGACGTAGAACGTCACAGGGAACGCGATGAGCGCGAGCCCCGCGAGGGTCGCCGGCACGGAGCCGACGCCGATGAGTGCGAAGGCCGGAACGGCCAGGACGATCGTGCTGACGGCACCGATCCAGAGGACCGGGCGGCGTCCGATGCGGTCCGAGAGGCGCCCCGTGAGCGGGATGCACAGGCTCATGACCACGAGGACGGGGATCGTCAAGAGCGTGCCGTTGAGCTCGTCGTAGCCCTTCGACTCGGTCAGATACGTCGGCATGTACGACGTGAGCGCGTAGCCGACGGTGTTGGCGGCCGCGACGAGGACCATCGAGACGACGATCTCGCGCCAGTAGGCGCGGACGATGCCGAGGGGGCCCTTGGCCGCCGCCTCGTCCTTCTCCGCGAGGTCATGCAGGGAATGCTCCTGCGCATCCAGCGCGGCCTTGAACGCGGGGCTCTCCTCGATCCTGAGCCGGAAGTAGATCGCGGTCGCGCCGAGCGGCCCCGCGACGAGGAACGGGATCCGCCAGCCGAACTCCCCCATCGCGTGGGAGCCGAGCGCGAGCTGGAGCCCGGAGACGAGGGCGGCGCCGAGGGCGAATCCGAGGTAGCTCCCCATGTCGAGGAAGCTCGCAAGGAAGCCGCGGCGCCGGTCTGCGGCATACTCGCTCACGAACGTCGTCGCGCCCGCGTATTCGCCACCCGTCGAGAAGCCCTGGACGAGCTTGACGGCGACGAGGAGGACAGCGGCCCCCAGGCCGAGCTGCGCATAGCCCGGCAGGAGGCCGAGGGCGAACGTCGAGGCCGCCATCATGATGAGCGTCGCCGCGAGAACGCGCTGGCGCCCGATCTTGTCGCCGAGCCAGCCGAAGACGACACCGCCCGCGGGGCGGGCCACGAAGGTCGCGGCGAATGTGCCGAGCAGGAAGAGGGTCTGCACGGAAGAGTCGGCCTCGGGGAGGAAGACGGGGCCCATCGTCGTGATGAGGTAGCCGAAGACGCCGACATCAAACCACTCCATCGTGTTGCCGACGATCGTCCCGCCGATGGCCCGGCGGAGCATCGAGCGATCGACGACGTTGACGTCGCCCACTCTCAGGCGCCGTTTGCGGAAGACGATCCGGCGCCGCGCGGTGGTCGCGGCCGGTTCGGTAGCTGTCTGGCTGAGGTCTCTCGGCATGCTCACGTCTCTCGGTCTTCGAAGGTCTGGTTCGAGCTGTTGTGCTGTGACTGTCTGCTGCCCCACTGGGCAGCCATCTACTGTAATCGAGACAATCGATAGTCAACTATCAATTAGATCCCGATGAACGCGCCTTTCATGCACTGGGCCCGCCATCACAGGACTTCAAGCGTTATCGATCCGTTACCAAAAGTCCGCGTCGGCGTCGGCTTGCGGGGCGGCCCCGGGATGTGCAACCCTTGGATTAAATGTCAGACATCTTACAAATGTCGTGACTCCAGCACTGAGTCCAGCACAAGGAAGTGTCACCTTGCTCCTCGAAGCCGATGCGCTTGCCCCATACCCCGCCGAGCCCCGGATTTCGGCGTCGGACGTTGCCTCCGCCGTCGCCCGTTCCGGCCGCGTCCTCGTCGTGCTCGACGACGACCCCACGGGCACCCAGTCCGTCGCGGATCTGCCCGTGCTCACGAGCTGGGACGTCGATGACTTCCGGTGGGCCTTCAGCGCCGAGCCCGCGGGTGGGCGCGCGTCCGCGGTCTACGTGCTCACGAACACCCGCAGCCTCGATCCCGACGAGGCCGCGCGCCGCAACCGCGACGTTGTGAGGGCCGCGCTCGAGGCAGGCGCCGGGACGGGCACTGAGGTCGCCTTCGTGAGCCGCAGCGACTCGACGCTCCGCGGCCACTTTCCCCTCGAGACCGACGTCATCGCGGAGGCCCTCGCCGAGCACGGCGCGGCGGACGGCGGTCCCAGCGCGATCGATGGAATCGTCATCGTCCCTGCGTTCCCCGACGCGGGGCGCGTCACGATCGGCGGCGAGCACTACATGCGCTCGACCGGGCCGGACGGCGCGGCCGCCCTGGTCCGAGTGAGCGAGACTGAGTTCGCGCGCGACGCGACCTTCGGCTTCTCGACGTCGTACCTCCCCGACTACATCGAGGAGAAGTCCGGCGGGAGGCTAGCCGCGGCGGGCGTCATCGTCCTCGACCTCAGCACGGTCCGCGCCGGTTCCGAAGCCATCGCCGACGCGATCACCCCCGCGGAGTCGTTGACACCGATCGTTGCGGACATCGTGTCCGAGGCCGATTTCCGAGCCCTCGCTCTCGGGCTTGAGGCCGCAGAGGCGCGAGGGAAGACGCTCCTCTACCGCGTCGGCCCGCCCTTCGTGCGAGGCCGCATCGGACAGGAGATCCGCGAGCCCCTCACGGCCGATGAGATCTTCCGCGGCGAGACACCCGCCCGCGACGATGCGAGCGCGGGCGGGCTCATCGTCGTCGGCTCGCACGTCGGCCTCACGACCCGCCAGCTTGCGCGCCTCACGGAACAGCATGCGTCGTCCCACATCGTCGAGCTCGACGTCGCTCGGCTCCTCGATCCCGCCCAGGCCGAGGCCTACCTCGAGGCGCGCGTGGCCGAGGTCGCCTCCGCCCTGGCCGACCGCGACGTCATCGTTCACACGAGCCGCACCCTCGTGCGCTCGGACAGCCCTGCCGAAAGTCTTGAGATCGCGCGCGCGGTGAGCGCCGCCGTCGTTCGCCTCGTGAGCCGCGTACTCGCGACGACGCCGCCGCGCTTCGTCATCGCCAAGGGCGGCATCACGTCCTCGGACGTCGCGGCGCATGGGCTCGAGATCCGCCGCGCGATCGTCCGCGGCCCCATGCTCCCCGGGATCGTCTCGCTCTGGGAACCGGTCGACGGCCCGGCCCGGGGGATCCCCTACGTCGTGTTCGCGGGCAACGTGGGCGACGACGAGTCGCTCGCCGCCGTGACCCGCACGCTCAGCCGCACGTTCTAGCCCACACCACACGCCTCAGGAGTTTCCATGTCCGAGAATTCCCCCGCCCCCGTCGTCGCCGTCCTCGGGCTGGGCGCCATGGGCCTGCCCATGGCCGCGCGCCTCGCGAGCCGGCTCACGGTGCACGGCTTCGACATCGCGCAGGCCCGCCTCGACCTCGCCGCCGAGGCAGGCGTCGCGACGTTCCCGTCGGGCCGCTCAGCCGCCGCAGGGGCCGACGCGCTGCTCCTGGCTGTTCGCAACGGAGAGCAGCTTCACGATGTGCTGTTCGGAGCGGAAGGCGTCGCGAGCTCACTCGGGCCGGGCGCCGTCGTCATCCTCACGAGCACCGTCGGCATCGAAGCCGTGCGCGAGACGGCGGAGCGCCTCGCCGATCTCGGCATCGGGCTCGTCGACGCACCGCTTTCGGGCGGGCCCCTCCGCGCGGGCCATGGGGACCTCCTCATCGTCGTCGGCGCTGCGCCCGAGGACCTCGCGAAGGCCCGTCCCGTGCTCGTGCTTCTCGCCTCGACGCTCACGGTCGTCGGGCATCACCCCGGCGACGGCCAGGCCCTCAAGACCGTCAACCAGCTCCTATGCGGCGTGCATATCGCCGCCGCGGCGGAAGCTCTCGCGCTCGCGGACGCGCTCGGTCTCGACCAGGCGACGACCCTCGAGGCGCTCAACGCTGGCGCCGCGGGCTCCTTCATGCTCGGGAACCGGGGCCCCCGTATGCTCGCGGCGTACTCGGACGGCGGCGCGGAGGTCCTGAGCCGGCTCGACATCTTCGTCAAGGACATGGGGATCGTGGGCAAGGCTGCCCGGGCCGCAGGGCTCGCCTCGCCCGTCGCAGCCGCGGCCGAACAGCTCTACCTCCTCGGGCATGCGCAGGGCCTTTCCGCGCACGATGACTCGGCCGTCATCAAGGTCATCGCGCCGACGAGGCGGAACCCGTCCGAGGCGTCAGCGGCCCGTTAGACTGCGGGCATGCCCATCACCCCAGACACCAAGGACTGGACCTGGGTGCTCCGCGAGCGGTGCCCCGAATGCGGTTTCGACGCCGATAGCCTCACGCCCCGCGATGTCGCCCGGCGCGTCGACGCGGCCCTGCCCCGCTGGGACGCGGCCCTCGCACGCGCAGGCGTCCGCGAGCGCCCACGGGAGGACACGTGGTCGCCGCTCGAATACGGCTGCCACGTGCGGGACGTCTTCGAACTCCTCCGGCAGCGGCTCGAGCTCCTGCTCGTCGAGGACGGCGCCCAGTTCGCGAACTGGGATCAGGACGCGACCGCCATCGAGAAGGCCTACGCTGACTCCGCGCCCGAGGCCGTGCGGGCCGAGCTCGCCGAGCAGGGCGCCGCTGCCCGCGACGCCTTCGCCGCGGTGCCGGAGGCGTCCTACGGGCGGCGGGGGCTGAGGAGCAACGGCTCCGAGTTCACGGTCGTGACCCTCGCGCAGTATTTTCTCCACGACGTCGAGCATCATCTGCACGACGTGCGCGGCTAGCGGTACGCAGGCCAGCAGCCCGCGAACCCCGTCCCGGCCGCGCCGCGACGGGCTCAACTCGCGAGCGCGAACCGGCGCACGCCGTCGCCTAGCGCGTCGAGCCGGACGAGCAGGTCACCTTCGCGCAGTTCCGATGCGCGGTGGGTGACCATGACGACCGTGCGGTCCTCGAGCGCCGCGTGCAAGGCGGAGACGAGCTCGTGGGCGGCCTCGGGGTCCAGATGGGCGGTCGGCTCGTCGAGAAGTACGACGGCGGCGCCCGCGACGAGCGTGCGAGCGACTGCAAGCCTCTGCCGCTGCCCCCCGGAGAGCTGGGAGCCGCGGCTGCCGATCCGCGCGTCGAGTCCGCCCGGAAGGGCTCGGACGTGGTCGTCGAGGCCCACGCGGTCTAGCACAGCCCAGAGTTCGTCGTCGTTCGGGGCCTCGTCGCGGGGCCTCGCGACGGCGAGGTTCCCACGGACGGTCGAGTCGAACAGGTGGGACTCCTGGGGGCACCATGCAACGCGGCCGCCCACGCGGATGGTCCCCTCCCGGGGGGCGAGGAAGCCGAGGAGCACGGCCAGCAGGGTCGTCTTGCCGCTCCCTGACGGGCCCGCCACGACGAGCCACTCCCCGGGCCCCGCAGCGGCGGCGAGGCCGCGGAACGCGTCCGGGCTCCCGGGCCAGCCCGCCGCCAATCCCTCGATCGCCAATCCCTCGAATGGCGCACCCTCTACTCCCATTCCCGCGATCGGCGCGCCCAGTGACGCCCGGCCTTCGGCGGCCCCGCCCTCGGGAGCCTCCCGCGCGGCCTGCGTGAGGCTGCGCAGTGCCGAGCGCAGCGCGGGAATCCGCTGCGCCGCGGTGCTCGCAGCTGCGAACGGCTCGGCAAGTGCGAGCTCGAGCATGACGACGGCGGCGAGGACCGGTGGGGGCGCGTTGCCCACCGCGAGCGTAGCGACGGCGGCGAAGCCGGTCGCGACGATCACGAGCGCCTTGCCGAGCCCCTCGGCGGCGATGCCGCGGCGCTCGAGCGCCGCCAGCCGGCGGTCGTCGCCCTCAAGGGACGCGAGGACCCGCGGCGCGAGCCCGTTGGCCTTGAGGTCATCGGCCGCGGAGAGGGCCTGGCCGATCCTCTCGAGCAGGCGCGAGCGCCCGGCCTGCACGTCCGGCGCGGCCCGCCGGTCAGCCCACCGGGTGGCGAGCGGGGCGACGACGAGTGCGAGCAGCTCGGCGGCGGCCAGCGCCGGGATCTGCTGCGGGAGGAGCCAGCCGACGGCGACAAGCGCGGCGGTCGCGAGGAGGAAGGCCGTCGCGACGGGCTGGACGACGCGCGGAAGCTCGTCCCGCACGGACTCGGCGTCCCCGATGAGGCTCTCGAGCGCTGCTCCGGGGACGAGCAGCCGCCTGGCGCTCAGGCCGCGGGAGGTGAGCGCCTGCCAGAGCCGATCGCGCAGGGCCGCGAGGGTCGCGAAGACGGCGGCGTGGGTTGCGAGCCGCTCCGCGTAGCGGAGCGCCGCGCGCGCGATGCCGAAGAAGCGCACGCCGACGATCGCGGCGAGCAGGTACAGGATCGGCGGATGCTCGGCGGCCCGCACGATGAGCCAGCCGGACAGTCCCGCGAGCGCCGCCGCGGCAGCTGCCGACCCGAGCCCTGCGAGTGCCGCTACGAGATAGCGGGCAAGGTCCGGGCGGGCGAGGCTCCACAGCGCGCGGAGCATGAGCGCGGGGGCTGGCTGCCCGTCGTCCCGAGGCTGGGCGTTGCGGGGGCCTCTCGGGCCCGCCGCGGTCGGGTCGACGTCGAATCGCCCGACGCCGCGCGGGCCCCTACGGTCCAGGTCCGTGCGTGTGTGTGGCCCGGCGGCGAGCACGACTTGTTTTCGGGCGAGCGCCGCCGTCTCGGGTGCGTGGGCGATGAGCAGCATGGTCGCCCGTCCTCGGAGCGCCGCGAGGGCGGCCTCGACGGCGCTCGCGGCCCTTGCATCGAGGTGGGCGGTGGGCTCGTCGAGGAGCAGAAGAGTTGCGCCCGCGTGCACCCGCAGGAGCCCGCGGGCGACGGCGATCCGCCGCTGCTCCCCGGGGCTCAGCTCCGCAGGGGCGGCCGCGGCTAGCCCCTCGCAGAGGACGGCGTCGAGCGCCTCGCGGATCGCGGCCGCAGCATCGTCCCTGGGAATGCCGTCCGCGGCGAGGGCGAGCTCGGCGCCGACGCTCGGCTCGGTGAACTGGGGGTGCTGCGGAACGTAGGCGATGCGCTCCGGCTCGGCCCCCTCGAGCACGCCGTGGACGTCGGCGCCGGCGCCGTCGCGGACGAGCCCGGCGACAGCGTGCAGGAGCGTTGTCTTGCCCGCTCCGCTCGGCCCGGCGATGAGCGTGATCTCCCCCGCCGGGGCCGTGAAGCCGATCCCATCGAGCACCGCGTCCTCGCGCCCGGCGTAGCGCACGGTGAGGCCCTCGGCGCGCAGGTCGGTCGGCGTCGAAAGACCGGAAGAAGACGCCCCGCAAGATTCCCGCGCAAGCGCGGTGCCGCGCGGCCGGGCGATCGCCTCCTCCGCTCGGCGTAGGGCCTCGATTCCGTCCTGGCTCGCGTGATGCGCGGTCCCGAGGTCGCGCACGGGCTGGAAGCACTCGGGGGCGAGGACGAGGGCGAGGATCCCGGTTTCGAGCGATAGCTCGCCGTTGACGAGCCGGATTCCGATGAAGACCGCAACGACGGCGACCGAGATGGTCGAGAGCAGCTCGAGCGCGAGCGAGGACATGAACGCGACCCTCAGCGTCGCCATGGTCCGGGACGAGAATTCCTCCGAGATGGCGCGGAGCGCCCTGCGCTGCTCTCCCGCCCTCCCGAGGCCGACGAGGACCGGGAGGCCCTGGGCGAGCTCGACGAGATGCGTGCCGAGGCGGGCGAGCGCCTGCTGTGCCGCCGCGACGCGGTCCTCGGTGTGCCTCCCGATGAGGATCATGAAGACGGGCACGAGCGGCAGCGTGAGCGCGATGATGAGGGCACTCACCCAGTCGGTGTCGAGGATGCGGGCCCCGACGAGGAGCGGAATCGCGGCGCATTGCACGAGGGCCGGGAGATACGCCGTGTAATACGCGTCGAGGGCGTCAAGGCCGCGCACGGCGAGCACGGCGGTCGCCGCGGCCGACGACGCCACGCGGGCGGCGCCGTCGTCGCCCTCTTCCCCAGCCGACGCGTTCGGCGCGGCGCGGCCGCCGCGCTCGAGCGCGCTCCCGACGAGGCGCGCGCGCAGGTCCTCGCGCACGCCGACGGCAGCCCAGCGCCCCGCCTGAAGCGAGCCCCACTCGGCGGCGGCACGAACGACGACGCCGCACGCCGCCACGAGTGCCGCGCCTCGCCAGCCGCTCGGCTCACCGGAGAAGGCACCGGCGAGCCCGTTCGCGACGCCTTGGGCGAGGAGCACGAGGCCAGCGGCCTTCGCAACCGCGAGGACGGCGAGGACCGCAAGCGCGGCTTTTGTCGTGCGGCCGGACGGGACGCTCGGGCGCACCGGCTCAGGCTCCCGTGGTCGAGCCGTCTGCCGGGCCTCGGCCCGTGACGAGCCGCGTCACGAACGCGGGCACGACGTTGTGGGCCGTCGGGATGCTGCCCACCGTGATCCGCGAGCGGAACACCCAGTAGGTCCAGCTCTGGTAGGCGAGCACGAGCGGGAGTCCGATGAGCGCGACGACGGTCATGAGGCCGAGCGTCGTGGCTGACGACGACGCGTTCATGGCCGTGAGGCTGTGCGCGGGATCGAGTGTCGACGGCAGGACGACGGGGAATACGGCGCTGAAGATCGCCGCGGCGCCGGCGGCGAGGAAACCCGCGAGGAGCAGGAACGCGCGCCCCTCCGATCCCCGGTTCGCGAGTGCCCACGATCCGACAGCAGAGACGGCCGCAAGGCCTGTGAGGGCCCAGCTCCACCATTTGCCGTCGGCGAGCTGCACGGCGACGGCCCACGCGACGAGGGGGAGGATTCCGAGCGGCATCCAGCGCCGGAACGCCGCGTGCGCGCGGCTGCGCACCGCGCCGCCGGTCTTGAGGGCGAGGAACGCGAGCGCGTGGACGAGCGCGAACGCCACGACGGCAACGCCGCCGAGCACCGCGTAGCCGTTGAGCCACGCGAACGGCCCTCCCACGCGGTCGCCGTTCGCGTCGAGGGGAAGGCCCGTCGTCGTGAGGGCAAGCATCGCGCCGACGCAGAACGCCGCGAGGCCCGAGCCGAGCGCGATCGCCCAGTCCCACGCGCGCGTCCAACGCTCCGACACGATCTTGCCGCGGTATTCGAACGCGACGGCGCGGAAGATGAGCGCGACGAGTGCGAGCGTGAGCGGGAGGTACAGCCCCGAGAACAGCGACGCGTACCAGCGCGGGAACGCGGCGAAGGTCGCGCCGCCCGCCGTGAGGAGCCACACCTCGTTGCCGTCCCAGACGGGTCCGATCGTGTTGAGCAGCACGCGCCGCTCGGCGTCGTTGCGGGCGAACAGCTTCATGAGCATCCCGACCCCGAGGTCGAAGCCTTCGAGGAAGAGGTAGCCGATCCACAGGATGGCGACGGCGCAGAACCAGACGGTGGGGAGGATTTCTGGAGAGTTCGGCACGGTGCGCTCCTAGTAGGCGAAGGCCAGGACATCGTCGGATTGCGTGCCCTCGCCGCCGTCGTGCTTCTCGGCGAGTTCGGGCATCGCGGAGGCCACGCCGCCGCGCGTGTAGCGCCACAGCAGCCGCACCTCGACGACCATGAGGGCCGCGTAGATGAGCGTGAGGACGATGAGGGACGTGAGGATCTCCCCCGCGCTCACTCCGGGCGAGACGGCTGCCGCGGTGAACATGAACACCTGGTCGACGCTCCCGGCCATGGCGGGATTCGGCGCAACCACGAACGGCTGGCGGCCCATCTCCGTGAAGATCCAGCCCGCCGCGTTCGCCCCGAACGGGGCGAGGATGCCGATCACGGCGAGGCGCATGAGCCAACGAGCCTGCGGAACGGTGCCTTTGCGCGTGAGGTAGAGCGCGACGGCGGCTGCGAGCGCGGCGAGGCCGCCGAAGCCGATCATCATGCGGAAGCCCCAGTACGTGACCTCCATGACGGGGACGTACTGTACGGGCTGGCCCGCGCGGTCGCCGTAGATCGGATTGTTCGGAACGTTCGCGCCGTAGGCCTTCTTGTACTGGTCTTGGAGGCTGTTGACGCCTTTGACGTTCGTCGTGAAGTCGCCCTTCGCGAGGAAGGAGAGGAGGCCCGGGATCTCGATGACCGCCGCGACGTTCGAGCAGTCCTTCGAGCCGACGTCGCCCACCGAGAGGACCGAGAAGCTCGTGCCGTCATGGCATGCGGCCTCGGCCGCGGCCATCTTCATGGGCTGCTGCTCGAACATGAGCTTGCCTTGGATGTCACCCGTGATGGACGTCCCGGCGAAGGAGATCATGGCGACGACGGCGCCGATCCGGAGGCTGCGCAGCCACACCCGGTGGTCGGTCCGGTCGCGGCCCGGAAGCTCCGGGTTCTGCCCGGGGATCACGCGGCCGTCAGCGCCCACGGTGTCGATGCCGTCCTTGCGGCGCTGCCACAGGTGGTACCACGAGATGCCGAGGAGGAAGGCGCCCGCGACCCCGAGGGCACCGAGAAGCGTGTGGGGCACGGCGACGAGCGCGGTGTTGTTCGTGAAGACCGCCCACGGGTCCGTCATGACGGGGTGTCCGTTGACGACCGTGACGCCGACGGGATGCTGCATCCAGCTGTTCGCGACGATGATGAAGTATGCCGAGACGGCCGAGCCGATGACGGCGCACCACAGGGCCGTGAGGTGCAGGCCGGGGCGCAGGAGCTTCCAGCCGAAGATCCAGAGCCCGAGGAACGTCGACTCGACGAAGAACGCGAGCAGCGCCTCCATCGCAAGGGGCGCTCCGAACACGTCGCCGACGAAGCGGCTGTACTCGCTCCAGGCCATACCGAACTGGAACTCCTGCACGATGCCGGTTGCGACGCCCATGATGAAGTTGATGAGGAAGAGCTTGCCCCAGAACTTGGTCATCCTGAGGTATTCGGTCTTGCCCGTGCGGTGCCACGCGGTCTGCATGACGGCGACGACGAGGCCGAGGCCGATCGTCAGGGGCACCATCATGAAGTGGTAGACAGTCGTGATGCCGAACTGCCAGCGGGCGATTTCCAAGGCGTCCATCTGCGCTCCTGTCGACGGCTCGAGAATCTTCTACGCTCCGTAGAAATAATTCTTCTACGGAGTGTAGAACACTTTGGCCCGGGCCCGCACCCCACCCGCGCGGCCAGTGCGCCGGCACCCGCGCACCGAACGCACCGCCCACAGCGAACACGCCCGCGCTGGTGCTGCGCCCCTCTTCTACCTCACGTAGAATGAAGGAAGGGTTTCGCGCTGCCAGCTGATCGGCTCGCAGCCGGACCCGGGATGATCATCAGGGGAGGACGGAACGATGGCAAGCCTCGGGGAGCTCGAGCGTTCGGTAATGGACCAGCTGTGGTCCACATCGGAGGCTTCCACCGCGAACGAGCTGCGGGACCGCCTGGCCCAGAGCGACGGCGAAGACCACGCAGCCAAGGATCTCGCCGTGACGACGGTTCTGACCGTCCTCTCCCGGCTCGAGAAGAAGGGCCTCGTGGAACGCGAGCGCGGAACGCGTCCGCACCGCTACCGCGCCGTCTCGACGCGCGAGGAGCACACGGCCCGGCTCATGCACGAGGCCCTCGGCACTGCGCCCGACCGCGAGGCCGTCCTGGCCCGCTTCATCGGAAGCGTGAGCGAGGCCGAGGCCGCGACCCTCCGCAGGCTCCTCTCGCGCGGCTGACCCGAGCCACAGTCCTGCCGGACCGGCCGTGCTCCTGACCGCCTACCTCCTCGCGCTGCTGGCAGTCCTGCTCGCATGGCCGGTGCCAGTGGCCCTCTCGCGTGCCCGCTGGACGTCCCGCTCGCCGTTCGCCGCCATGGTCCTGTGGCAGTCGATCGCCCTCGCCGGCGGACTCTCCATGATCGGCGCGATGCTGGTCTACGGGCTTGAGCCCCTCGGGGACAACCTCGTCCACGCCGTGCGGCGGGCCGCTGGGATCGTCGCGGGGAACCGCTCGTCGGCGGAGCTGCCCTTCTGGCATTTCTTCGCGCTGTGCGCGGCCGCGCTCCTCGGGACGCACCTCGTGTTCACGCTGGGGCTCACGTACGCCCGCATCACGACGCAGCGCCGTCGGCACCGCGAGCTCCTCGGAGTGCTCAGCTCGCCCTCCGGCGCCATGGAGCGCACGCTCGTCATCAGCCATCCCGCCCCCGTCGCGTATTGCCTGCCCGGCGGCTCACGGTCCGTGACGGTGCTCTCGGACGGCCTCATGGAGGTGCTCACGCCGGAGGAGCTCGCCGCGGTGGTCGACCATGAGCGCGCGCATCTCACGCAGCGGCACCACCTGCTCCTCTGGGCGTTCGAGGCGTGGCGCCAGGCCCTCCCCTGGCTCCCGACCACCCGGCTCTCGAGGCAGGCCGTCTCCTCGCTCGTCGAGATGCTCGCCGACGACGTCGCACGCAGGACGTCGCAGGACGAAGTGCTCGTCCGGGCGATCGCGCTCGTCGCGCTCGGACGAAGCGAGACGGACCAACAAGAAGAAGGCACCGCTGCCACGCCGTCCGCCGCCGACGACCGCTCCGAGGGCGGGATGCCCGATGAGGGCGAGGCGTCCCTCGCATCGAGGGTCAGCCGGCTCCTGAGCCCTCGGCCGCCGCTCGGCGCGGGCGCGAGGACCGCCGTGCTCGCTGCCTCCGCGCTCCTCCTCGCCGTCCCGACCGTTCTCCTGCTCGCGCCGGGGCTAGCGGGCTAGCGGCCGCCGACAGGCTAGGCGTCGATGCGCTCGCGGTCGAGATTGACGCTGCCCGAGACGATGAAGTCCTTGCGCGGGGCCACGTCGGATCCCATGAGCAGCTCGAAGACCTCTTCCGCGCGCTGAGCACTTTCGATCGTCACGCGCCGCAGGCTGCGATGGCGCGGGTCCATCGTGGTCTCGGCGAGCTGATCGGCGTCCATCTCGCCGAGGCCCTTGTAGCGCTGCGGGGGCTCCTTGTGCTTCCGCCCCTCGGCCGCGAGGCGCTTGAGGAGCGAATGGAGCTGGGCGTCCGAGTACGTGTAGACGAGCTCGTTGGCCTTGCTGCCCGGATTAATCACCTCGACGCGGTGCAGCGGCGGGACGGCGGCGTAGACGCGCCCTTCCTCGATCATGGGCCGCATATAGCGGAAGAACAGCGTGAGCAGGAGCGTGCGGATGTGCGCGCCGTCGACGTCGGCATCCGTCATGAGGATGACGCGTCCGTAGCGCGCGGCATCGATGTCGAAGCTGCGGCCCGAACCCGCGCCCACGACCTGGATGAGCGCGGCGCACTCGGCGTTCGAGAGCATGTCCCCCACCGAGGCCTTCTGGACATTGAGGATCTTGCCCCGGATCGGCAGGAGGGCCTGGAACTCCGACAGCCTCGCGTGGCGGGCCGTCCCCAGGGCGGAGTCGCCCTCGACGATGAACAGCTCGGAGCGCGTGACGTCGTCGGTCCGGCAGTCGATGAGCTTCGCGGGAAGGGTCGAGGACTCTAGCGCGGTCTTCCGCCTCTGCGTCTCCTTGTGGAGCCGCGCCGTCACCCGCGACTTCATCTCGTTGACGATCTTCTCGAGGAGCACCGAGCTCTGGTTCTTGTCGGCTCGTGCGCTTGAGCCGAGCTTCGCCGCGAGCTCCGTCTCGACCACGCGCGAGACGATCTGCCGGACGGCGGGGGTGCCCAGGATTTCCTTCGTCTGGCCCTCGAACTGCGGCTCTGCGAGGCGAACGGTGAGCACCGCCGTCATGCCCGCGAGCACATCGTCCTTCTCGATTTTGTCGTTGCCTGCCTTGAGCTTGCGCGCATTGGCTTCGACGGCTTTGCGGAAGACCTTGAGGAGTGCCGCTTCGAACCCGGCCTGGTGGGTTCCGCCTTTGGGCGTCGCGATGATGTTGACGAACGTGCGCACGGCGGTGTCGTAGCCGACCCCCCAGCGCACGGCAAGGTCGACGTCGCAGTCGCGCTCGACCTCCGCGATCCTGCTGTGCCCCTGCTCGTCGAGCACCGGCACGGTCTCCTTGAACGTCCCCGAGCCATGGAAACGCCACGTGTCCGTGACGGGGGCGTCGATCGCGAGGAAGTCCACGAACTCGGATATCCCGCCGTCGTGATGGAAGACCTCCTCATGCGGCCCCGACTCCCCCGGCGTCCCGGCCAGGCGGCGTTCATCCCGCACCGTGATCTTGAGGCCCGGCACGAGGAACGAGGTCTGGCGGGCGCGGCCCACGAGCTCGTCGTAGGAGAACTTGGCGTCCGGGGTGAAGATCTGCCGATCTGCCCAATAGCGGATGCGCGTGCCCGTTACTCCGCGCTTGGCCTTCCCGACGACGTCGAGCACCGAATCCTCGACGAACGGCTCGAACGGGGCGTCCGGGCGCAGCCGCGAGCCCGTGTCCGCGAAGCGACCCGGCTCCCCGCGCCGGAACGACATCTGGTACGTCTTGCCGCCCCTGTCGACCTGCACGTCGAGGCGCCCCGAGAGCGCATTGACGACCGACGCGCCAACGCCGTGGAGTCCGCCCGACGCCGTGTAGGAGCCGCCGCCGAACTTGCCGCCTGCATGGAGCTTCGTGAACACGACCTCGACGCCCGTGAGCCCGGTCTTCGGCTCGACGTCGACGGGGATGCCGCGCCCGTCGTCGTGGACCTCCACCGAACCGTCGGGATGCAGGATGACCTTGATGTCGTGGCCGAAGCCCGCGAGTGCCTCGTCGACCGAGTTGTCGATGATCTCCCACAGGCAGTGCATGAGACCGCGGGAGTCCGTCGAACCGATGTACATGCCCGGGCGCTTGCGGACGGCCTCAAGGCCTTCGAGGACCGAAAGATGCCGGGCGGTGTATTCAGAGCTCGGGGTCACGCTCGAGGGGCTCCTTCGTGAAGTCTTCTGCGGGCACTGTTGAAGGCACGCACTATTCCACAGAGTAATCGCAACCGCGACGTTCCGCGGATCTGCCACTCTGGCGGAGACCGAATCGGGATCCGCCGCCGCGGCAAGGGGCCTACTCGTTACAGAAGCTTGATACGCCCCGAGCGAAAGTGCCGTTTCGCGGGATGGGAGAGCGAGCAGTGGGGTGTTAGATGAGATGAACCGAGGAAGCGCCCGGTGAAGTGAAGGAGGCCACGATGACTTCAGCCCTTGCAGACCGAACTCTGACCGCGGTCGACCGCTGCGACCGCTGCGGCGCCCAGGCCTACGTACGCGTGGTCCTCGAGACGTCCGGCGGCGAGCTCATGTTCTGCGCGCACCACGCGCGCGCCATGGAGACGAGGCTGCGCCCCCTCGCGGCCGAGTGGCATGACGAAACGGACCGCCTCACCGAGCGCGCCGCCCTCCCCGAGGACTGAGCGGACGAAGGCGCAGTTCGCGCGGCGGAGGATCCGCAAAGCCGAACACAGCGACAGAGGGCCCGAACACCGCAACGGTGTCCGGGCCCTCTGTCGCTGCATTCTCTAGTCGAGGTAATCGCGCAGGACTTGGGAACGCGACGGGTGCCGAAGCTTCGACATCGTCTTCGACTCTATCTGCCGAATGCGCTCGCGCGTCACGCCGTAGACCTTGCCGATCTCGTCTAAAGTCTTCGGCTGGCCGTCGGTGAGGCCGAAGCGCATCGCGACGACGCCGGCCTCGCGCTCGGAGAGCGTGTCGAGAACCGAGTGGAGCTGCTCCTGGAGGAGCGTGAAGCTCACGGCGTCCGCCGGGACGACCGCCTCGGAGTCCTCGATGAGGTCACCGAACTCGGAGTCGCCGTCCTCGCCGAGCGGAGTGTGCAGCGAGATCGGCTCGCGGCCGTACTTCTGCACCTCGACGACCTTCTCGGGGGTCATGTCGAGTTCCTTGGCGAGCTCTTCCGGGGTGGGTTCGCGGCCCAAGTCCTGCAGCATCTGCCGCTGGACGCGGGCAAGCTTGTTGATGACCTCGACCATGTGGACCGGGATGCGGATCGTGCGAGCCTGATCTGCCATGGCTCGCGTGATCGCCTGCCGGATCCACCAGGTCGCGTAGGTCGAGAACTTGAAGCCCTTCGTGTAGTCGAACTTCTCGACGGCACGGATCAGGCCGAGGTTCCCTTCCTGGATGAGGTCGAGGAAGAGCATGCCGCGGCCTGTGTAGCGCTTCGCGAGCGAGACGACGAGGCGAAGGTTCGCCTCGAGCAGGTGGTTCTTTGCCCGCTCGCCGTCGTGAACGATGCGCTCGAGGTCATGGCGGTACTGGGCATCGTACGTCGAGCCCTCGTCGTCGAGCTTGTGCTTCGCGAACAGGCCGGCCTCGATCCGCAGCGCGAGATCGACCTCCTGTTCGGCGTTGAGCAGCGCGACCTTGCCGATCTGCTTGAGGTAGTCCTTGACGGGGTCCGCCGTCGCACCCGCCGATGTGACCTGCTGAACCGGGGCGTCATCTTCGTCGGCGTCGGAGATGACCATCGCGGCCGAGCCCGGGCTCTCCTTCTCTTCTTCCGCTTCCTCGGCGTCCGTCTCGGCGGCGAGTTCCTCGTCGCCGGGGGTCACCGCGTCAAGGTCGGCGGCTTCGAGGTCTTCCGCCTCGGCGGCCTTCTCCTCCGCGCCGTCCTTCGGGGCGTTCTTCGCGTCCCCATCCTTCACGCTCGCGGTCTTCCGCGCTGGCGCCTTGGCCTTGGTTGCCGCCAAGGCCTTGGAGCGCGAGCCCGCCGTCGCGCGCCTGGTGGATGCAGCCTTGAGCGCCTCGGTCTCAGCCGTGGCCTTCTGAGCCGTTTCCTTCTCCGTGGGGGGCGTCACGATCACCTTCCTGCTGCTGTCCTGGCGTCACCATGGGGGCAACACCACTATGACCCTGTCAAGTCCGTGCGACGCGCCATGCGCGATCCGGACCGAAGGGTCTCACATAACAACCCCTCAGCAGCCCGATTCGTTCCCGCCAACAGCAAATTCGGGGGACTATCTGGCTTCCGGTGCTCGGACCCGACCGGGTCTGTCGTCCATTGTCGCACGTCCTCCCCATCTCAATGGCATTCACCACGCAATCGCGGCTATGCGACGTCCTTGAGCCTGCGCCACGCCGTCTCGGGGCGCTTCGCCCAGCCTGCGAGCTCTCCACTCTCGATCATGCCCCCGAAAAGCTTCGCGAAACGATATCCAGGCTGCACGCTCAAGACACGCCTGAAATGGCCGGCTGCCTTCGTGCCGCGCCCGCGGATCCAGCAGATCCAGCCGAGCAGGCTCAAGGCCGGGGCACGGACTTCTGGATCCTCGAACTCGGTGAGCCTCCGCGCGAGGCGCTCCAGTCGCGCGATGCGTTCCCAATCGGGTGCCGTACGGGTGGCGCCGAGCAGAGCCGCCCCGAACTCGAGTGCCGCGCTTTCGGATGGCCCGTCCTGCGCCGACCACGCCGTGAGGAGGCGCTCCACCTCCCCTGGCCCAAGCCCGCCGGGCAGTTCCGGAATCGGCCCACTCGCACTCAGGCTCCCATCGAGCGCGAGCGATCCGCGCCACGCCGCCCGTCCGCCGATTGCCGCCGAGACCATGACGGCGTCGCGGATGGCCGGACGAGCCAACGTCGCGGCAAGAAGGGCAACGCGGTGGGGCTCTGGGACGCGGTCACTGCCGAGCGTGGCGTCCCAGGCCGCGAGGGCCGCGGCGAAGACAGGAGGTTCCCACCATGAGTCCGCGCTGCCACGGAGCCGCTCGAGAAGTGCCTCGGCTGCAGCGCCCGAGGGCGCGGCTGCCCTAGGCGCTGCGGCGGACCGGTCGCGCCCCAAAGCACGGGGAGTGACGCCGTCGCCCGAGGTTCCTCGGCCGGTCGACGCCTCCGGTTCAGGATCGAATCGCTCGTACGTGCTGCCCCGAAACACGAGCTCCGTCCCGAGCGCGCTCGCCGCGATGGTCTCGAGCGGCTTGCCCGGCCACGGGCAGCATGAACTGCGCTCGCACAGGAGGCTCCGCCAGAAGCGGTCGCCGACGAGCCACGCGTCGAGAAGCGGGAGGCCTGCCTCCGCGAACGCGCCCTGGAGCGCCTCGACGAGGCGGCTGCGGGGCGGGGATTCGACCGCTGCCCAGGGCTCTGCCGTATAGAGGGCGAAGACGGCGCCTTCCGCGAGCACATCGGTCACGAGATGGCCCACGACAGCGTCCGCATACTCGCCGAGGTCCAGCTCCTCGCCGCGCGGCGGAAGGTCGACCCGGACCGTGACACCGACCGAGCCCGCGCCGATCGACACGGCCACGAGGCTCTCTCGGGGCCATTCCCCGATCGTGTGGGGTATGAACCCCAAGAGGTCCTCGGGCTCCCGGATGCAGAGGGCACCGGGCACCGGGCTCAGTCCTTCGGGGAATCCGTTGCCGTCGGGGTGGTCGCATGTCGTCTCGTCCATGCTGTCAGTCTTCCCGCACGGCGGCGGGACGGACCCGCATGACCGGCGCTATGTGGACAACATGCGGGAGGCAAGTCCTGGGGAGGAAATGTGTCCTTGGGGAAGACAATGGCCGCCCTGCCGAAAGCGGCACGCCGCCGCTAGCGACGGGCGAGACGCTTTGCGCGCGCCTCGTCGAGCGCGACGCCGAGAGCGACACGAAGGGGCGCGACATGCACGCCGCTTGCCGCCAGCTGACGGCGCACCTTGCGCCGCACGCCGAAGACCATGACCGCGCCGAAGCCCATGACGACGAGCTGGGCGGCGAGGGCGACCCGGAAGGCGTCGAGCGAATAGAGGCCCTGCGGAGACAGCCCGAGGGCGTGCTGGACGTCGAGCAGATAGCCCACGAGGAACATCGTCACGAGAGCCGCCGCGAATCCACCCGAGTTGACGATGCCGGTCGCGGTGCCGAGCCGATGGGAAGGATTGAACGTCCTCGCGAAGTCGAAGCCGATCATCGAGGACGGCCCGCCGACAGCGAGCACCGCGACGAGCACGACCATGAGCCACAGCGGCGCCTTCCCGGGGTACAGGAGGACAACCGCCCACACGAGCGCGGTGAGCCCCGTGATGAGAAGCACGAGCGTCGAGCGGCGCAGGGGATGCCGCGACACGAAGCGCCCCATGGGCGGGCCCGCGATGAGTGCCACGACCACGAAGAAGGACATGAGCCCCGCGGCGGTCGCGGTGTCGTACCCCTGCCCTGCGACCATGAACGGAAAGCCCCACGCGAGCGCGAAGACGGTGCCGCTGAACTGCACCGTGAAATGGCTCCAGAGTCCGAGCCGCGTGCCCGGCTGCCGCCATGCCGCCGCGAGCACCGCCCGCGTGCCCTCGGGGCTCCCCTCGGCGGCGCGTGCCGTTCCGTGAGGTGCGTTGCGGAGCATCGCGAGGACGAGGACGACGACGAGGACTGAGAGGCACGCGAGCGAGAGGAATCCCGTGGTCCATCCGCGGGCGTGCAGGAGCGCGAGGAACGGGATGACGCTCACGAGCTGGCCGAGCATTCCGAGCATTCCGGTGAGCTGGGTCAAGAGCGGCACGCGCCGAGCGGGGAACCACAGCGGGACGAGCCGCAGAACCGAAACGAACGTCATGGCGTCCCCCATCCCGACGAGCATGCGCCCGATAATGCCGGTCACGACCGATTCGGCGACCGAGATCTGGAGCTGGCCGAGCGCCATGAACACGGCTCCGATCGACACCATGACGCGCGAGCCGAACCGGTCCACGAGCATGCCCACGGGAATCTGGAGCGACGCGTAGACGACGAGCTGGAGCACCGTGAACGCCGAGAGAACGGCGCCGCCGACGTGGAAGCGGTCAGAGGCTTCGAGCCCGACGACGCCGAACGACGTCCTCTGGACGACTGCGACGAGGTACGCGAAGACCCCGATCCCCCACACGGTCCATGCGCGCCAGCTACTCACGCGATCGATCCTAGTCGGCGGGAGGAGCCGCCCCTTCGGCCGACCCGCCGCCGTCGGCGTCGTCGTCTGTCCCTCGGGCGTGGCCGGGCTCGTCGCGGCCCCCGTCCTGGGTCGCAAGGTACGCCTCGACCGCCGCCCCGAGCACCTCGGCATCCGGAAGCTCCCCGCTCATGGCCGCGAGGAGCGAGCGGCGCGGGACGTCGGCACTTCGCTCGTCGAATCGTGCCTCGAGTCCCTCGACGAGCTCGCGGACGTCCTCCGACGACGCGACCTGCTCCGCGATCTGGCGCTCGATCTCGCGGTTGGCCTCGCGCAGCCTGTCCGTGGGCAGCATGAGCGATGCCGCCGCCCCCAGGTGCTCGAGTCCAGCAACAGCCGTCGCGGGATACTCCGCCTCGGCCAGATAGTGGGGCGTGTGCACGACGAAGCCCGCGACGCCGCGGCCGGCCTCGACGAGCCGCAGCTCGAGCAGGTGGCCGATCGCGGCCGGCACGCTCACGACCGGCTTCCATCGCGAAATGCCCTCGATGAGCTCTGGCCTGTTCCCGTGCACGGTCACGCCGAGGGGGCGGGTGTGCGGGACCGGCATCGGGATCGAGTGGGTCCACAGCACGAGCCGCACGTCCAGTTGCTCGACGAGTCCGACGACGGCGCGCGCGAACCGCTCCCACTGGAAGTCCGGTTCGGGGCCGGCGAGGAGGAGATACGGCTGGCCGAGCCCGTCGTCGAGCACGTGGAGCGCGAGCCGGGGCGGCGAATAGTCCTCGAGGTGGTCCTCGACGAACGTGATGCGCGGCCGCCGCGCCCTGTAGTCGAGGAGCTGGTCGACGTCGAACTCTGCGACGGTGCGAGGCGACCCGGAGCGGAGAAGCTCGGCAGTGATCTGCTCGACCGCGTGTCCCGCATCGGCGAAGCCTGTGAAGCCCATGAGCATCGGAAGGCCCTTGAGCGCGGGATCGTCCATGAGCTCCTGCGCCGCGGCATACAGGCCGGCGGGATCCTGACGTGGCCCACCCAGGGCGTTGTTCATGTGGCGCTCGCTCCTCTCGGCGACGGCCTCCCGAAACGTGTCGGGGAGGCAGACACGACGATGACAAAACTACGAGGCGGACGGTGCGTGACCGACCGCTGCATCAACGACAACGGCGTGCGGCACTCCATCATTCCACCAGCGGCTACGATCGGAAGTCCGGGCACGGAGGGGAGACACGACGCCTGACGGGCCCGCACGCATCCTGACTGCACGCGAAGAATCGAGGCCTCCCACCGTGTTCACCAACGCCGAAGCATCACTGAGCGCCGTCGCGCGGGACCTGCGCAAGCACCCGAGCGACGCGGTTGTCATCGGAGTCGCCCAAGGCCCCGAGGGCCCTGTGCTCCTCGACAGCCCCCTGAGCGCCAAGAATGCCGAGGCGATCCAGGGCACGCTCGCCGTGCTCGGCGCGACGGGCGCGGCAGATTCGCTCGTGCGGCTTCCCGGCGTCCCCGAATTGAACACGCAGATCATCGCGCTCGCGGGCGTCGGAAAGCTCGACGGCGATGGGGCTTCGCCCGAACAGCTCCGCCGTGCGTCTGGCTCGGCCGTGCGGCAGCTCGCAGGCCTCACGACCGTTGCCCTCGCGTTCCCGGCCCCGACCGCCGATGATCTCGCCGCGATCGCGGAGGGCGCGGCGCTCGGCGCCTACTCGTACACCGAGCACAGGAAGCGGTCGTCCGCCGCGACCAAGCGCAACGTCGCGCGCGTCGTCATCCTCTCCCCCGCGGCGGACAGCGCTGCCGCCGACGCCGCGCTCGCCCGGGCCGCCGTCCTCGGCCGGGCAGTCAACACGACCCGAAGCCTTGTGAACATGCCGCCGAGCCAGCTTTTCCCAGCGTCCTTCGCAGACGCGGCGAAGGAACTCGCGAAGGGCCTGCCGATCAAGATCACGGTGTGGGACGAGAAGCGGCTCGAGAAGGAGGGCTTCGGCGGAATCCTCGCCGTGGGCCAGGGCAGCGCACGTCCGCCGCGCCTCGTCAAAGCCGAGTACACGCCGTCGCAGGCGTCCAAGGCCTCCTCCATCCACCTCGTCGGCAAGGGAATCACGTTCGACACGGGAGGCATCTCGATCAAGCCCGCTGCGAAGATGGACGAGATGAAGAGCGACATGGCCGGTGCCGCATCGGCCCTCGCCACCGTCATCGCAGCGGCCCGCCTCGGGATCAGGGCCAAGGTCACAGCGTGGCTGTGCATTGCGGAGAACATGCCGTCGGGCAACGCGCAGAGGCCGTCCGACGTCATCGTGACGCGGAGCGGCATGAGCGTCGAGGTGCTCAACACCGATGCCGAAGGACGGCTTGTCATGGCAGACGGGCTCGCGGCCGCGAGCGAGGAGGGCCCTGACGCCATCATCGACATCGCGACCCTCACGGGCGCGGCCATCATCGCGCTCGGAACGCGGACGGCGGGCCTCATGGGAGACGCCGCGGTGACGGACGCGCTCAAGGCGGCGGCCGACGGCGAGGGCGAGGCCGCGTGGGCAATGCCTCTTCCCGACGAGCTGCGCGCGGGTCTCGACTCCCCGATCGCAGACATCGCGAACGTGGGAGACAAGCCCGGCGGCATGCTCACGGCCGGGATCTTCCTCCGCGAGTTCGTCGGAGACCGGACGGACGGGACGCCGATCCCGTGGGCGCACATCGACATCGCGGGCCCCTCGTACAACACGGGCTCGGCCTACGGGCATACGCCCAAGCTCGGCACTGGGGCAATGGTCCGCACACTCGTGCGGTACCTCGAGGGTGTCGCCGACGGCGCCGCATCCTGACGGCCGTCCGACATTGTGAGAGGGCACCCGGTCCGCCGGGTGTCCCTCTCTTTTTCGCCCCGACGTGACGTTCGACACATCCACACCAGATAATTTCGCTTTGTGAGAAGATATCTCCACACTGCGAAACCAAGTCCTCATCGTGAGCCTTGACACATGGCGGGGACAAACGGCGGTGAGAAGGTGGAGCATAGTCCGTCAGGGAGATAGGGTTGCCCTGATACCCGGCCTGACAGCTCGGCGCTGGCAGGCACATCGTCACCACGACGGCAGAAGCCGTCCTTCACTACGAGGGAGCGTCACGTGGCCGACCAGCCTACTGCGCAGGAATTCGACATCTTGGTCCTCGGAGGAGGCAGCGGCGGGTACGCCGCGGCGCTGCGCGCCGTCCAGTTCGGCCTCCGCGTAGGCCTCGTCGAAAAGGGCAAGCTCGGAGGAACCTGCCTCCACAACGGCTGCATCCCCACGAAGGCGCTCCTCCACGCCGCCGAGCTCGCCGACCACGCTCGCGATTCCGCGAAGTACGGCGTCAACGTGAGCCTCGAGAGCATCGACATCGACGCGGTCAACGCGTACAAGAACGGCATCGTCGCCGGCAAGTTCAAGGGCCTCACGGGCCTCATCAAGTCCAAGGGCATCACGGTCATCGAAGGCGAAGGCCGGCTCACGGGCCCGGACACCATCACGGTGGACGGCACCGCCTACAAGGCCAAGAACATCGTGCTCGCCACGGGCTCCTACTCGCGCTCGCTCCCCGGCCTCGAGATCGGCAGACGCGTCATCACCTCCGACGAGGCCCTCGAGCTCGACTACATCCCCAAGTCCGCGATTGTGCTCGGCGGCGGCGTCATCGGCGTGGAGTTCGCCTCGGTGTGGAAGTCCTTCGGCGTCGACGTCACGATCGTCGAGGGCCTGCCCTCGCTCGTCCCGAACGAGGACGACGCGATCATCAAGCAACTCGAGCGCGCGTTCAAGAAGCGCGGCATCAAGTTCAACACCGGGACGTTCTTCCAGGGCGTCGAGCAGGACGAGAACGGCGTCAAGGTGACCCTTGTTGACGGCAAGACGTTCGAGGCGGAGCTCCTCCTCGTCGCCGTCGGCCGTGGTCCTGTCACTGCGAACCTCGGCTACGAAGAGCAGGGCGTCACGATCGACCGCGGCTTCGTCATCACGAACGAGCGCCTCCACACGGGCGTCGGCAACATCTACGCCGTCGGCGACATCGTTCCGGGCGTCCAGCTCGCGCACCGCGGCTACCAGCAGGGCATCTTCGTCGCCGAGGAGATCGCGGGCCTCAACCCGGTCGTCGTCGACGACGTCAACATCCCGAAGGTCACCTTCTGTGAACCTGAGATCGCCACGGTCGGGTACACCGAGAAGGGCGCGAAGGCGAAGTTCGGCGAGGACCAGGTCCAGTCGATCGAGTACAACCTCGCGGGCAACGGAAAGAGCTCGATCCTCGGCACCTCCGGCATCGTCAAGGTCGTGCGCCAGAAGGACGGGCCGGTCGTGGGCGTGCACATGATCGGCTCCCGCATGGGCGAGCAGATCGGCGAGGCGCAGCTGATCGTCAACTGGGAGGCGTACCCCGAGGACGTCGCCCAGTTCATCCACGCACACCCGACCCAGAACGAGTCCCTCGGCGAGGCCAACCTCGCCCTGGCCGGCAAGCCGCTCCACGGCTGAACCGCCCTGGCATCCGACTACATCGCACGACACGAACCACATAAGGAGCACGGAGACAATGTCTGAATCCGTCAACTTGCCGGCTCTCGGGGAGAGCGTCACCGAAGGCACCGTCACTCGCTGGCTCAAGCAGGTCGGCGACCGCGTCGAGGTCGACGAACCCCTGGTCGAGGTCTCCACGGACAAGGTCGACACCGAGATCCCTTCGCCGTTCGCCGGGATCCTCGAGGAGATCCTCGTCAACGAGGACGAGACTGCCGAGGTCGGCGCTCCGCTCGCGCGCATCGGCGACGGCTCCGGCGCGGGCGAGGCCCCGTCTGCCCCCGCTCAGGAGGCTCCCGCCCAGGAAGCCCCCGCGCCTGCCGAGGCCGCCCCCGCCCAGCCCGAGCCTGCTCCCGCGGCAGCTCCGGCCGAGACCGCGGCCAGCAACGGCGCGGCAGAGGGCCACGAAGTGACCCTCCCGGCGCTCGGCGAGAGCGTGACTGAGGGCACCGTGACCCGCTGGCTCAAGGCCGTGGGCGACACCGTCGAAGTGGACGAGCCGCTCCTCGAGGTCTCGACCGACAAGGTCGACACCGAGATCCCGTCTCCCGTGGCGGGTACGCTCCAGGAGATCCGCGTGAACGAGGACGAGACCGCCGCCGTCGGCGCGGTCCTCGCCGTCATCGGCTCCGGCGCGGCAGCCCCGGCTGCCCAGGCTCCTGCGCCCGCTCCGGCTGCAGCACCTGCTCCGGAGGCCCCCGCCCCCGCCGCCGCACCTGAGCCAGCGGCCCCTGCCGCCCCGGCCCCGGCCCCGGCCCCGGCCGCTGCGGCCGCAGCCCCGGCTCCGTCCGCAGCCCCGGCGACGACCGCAGCGGGCACCGAGGCGGGCTACGTCACGCCGCTCGTGCGCAAGCTGGCGAACCAGCACGGCATCGACCTCTCGGCGGTCACGGGAACCGGCGTCGGCGGTCGCATCCGCAAGCAGGACGTCGTCGCAGCCGCGGAGGCCAAGGAGTCCGCCGCCCAGCAGGCCCCGGCGGCGCCGGCCGCCGCGCCGGCGGCTCAGGCTCCGGCCGCGCCGTCCGTCGTCCCGTCGTCGCTGCGCGGCACGACCGAAAAGGCTCCGCGCATCCGCCAGGTCATCGCGCGCCGCATGCGCGAATCGCTCGACACGTCGACCCAGCTCACGCAGGTCCACGAGATCGACATGACCAAGATCGCGAAGCTGCGCGATCGGGCCAAGGGCGCCTTCCAGGCCCAGAACGGCGTCAAGCTCACGTTCCTCCCGTTCATCGCGAAGGCCGTCGCGGAGGCGCTCAAGCAGCACCCCAAGCTCAACGCGGAGTACAACGAGGAAAAGCAGGAGATCACCTACCACAACGCGGAGCACCTCGCGATCGCGGTGGACACCGAGAAGGGCCTCCTCGTCCCGGTCATCAGCAACGCGGGCGATCTCAACCTCGCTGGCCTCGCGGGCCGCATCGCCGACGTCGCGTCGCGCACGCGCAGCGGCAAGATCGGTCCCGACGAGCTCTCGGGCGGCACGTTCAGCATCACGAACATCGGCTCGGTGGGCGCGCTGTTCGACACGCCGATCATCAACCAGCCGCAGGTCGCGATCCTCGGAACCGGCGCGATCGTGAAGCGCCCGTGGGTCACGCAGAACGCCGACGGCGACGACGTCATCTCGATCCGCTCGATGATGTACCTCTCCCTCACGTACGATCACCGGCTCGTCGACGGCGCGGACGCGGGACGCTTCCTGCAGACGCTTCGCGCGCGGCTTGAGGGCGGCGCGTTCGAGGCCGATCTCGGCCTCTGACGGCTCCTCCCTGTCCTCTCGAGGGCACCCACGACGACGGCGGCGCTCCCCACCGCGGGGGCGCCGCCGTCGTCGTCTTCGTTACGCACTTGGTACCCCTCGCAGCACCGGAACGGCGGGGAAGGCCCCGGCCGCGACACTAGAATCGGGTCCATGACTGTCGTTCTCAGCATCGTCGTGTTTCTCCACATCGTCGGCGCGGCCATGATCGTCGGACCGTGGATCGCCAACATGAAGAATCCGACCGTCGGGGCGCGTCAGTTCGACGGGGCGATGACGCAGCTCGTGACGGGCATCATCCTGGTCGGCCTCATCACGGTCCTGTCGAAGCAGGCAGACAGCGGCATCGAGCCGCTCACGGCCAACACCTACGTGAAGCTCACGTTCAAATTCATTATCGCGATCGTCGTCGGCGCCCTCGCGTTCGTCGGCAACCGCCGCCGAAAGGCCGGCGAGCCGGTCGCTCCGGGCCTCGCCCATGCCGTCGGCGGCCTCGGGCTGCTCAACATCGCCATCGCGACAATCTGGCCCTGAGTGGCCCGGTCACCCCTCTTAACCCGCCGTTGGCCGGCCTAGTCCCCGCCTGCGCTCAGCGCTTAACGCGAGCGCGGGTGGGGCTTCTTTGTGCCTACGATGGCCGAGCCAGTCCACACTTTCAGTCCACCAAGCACCGATCTAGGAGCAAAGTATGGCTACCACACGCACTGCCCACACCGTCTGGAACGGCAACCTCACCGAGGGCTCTGGCCAGACGACCCTCGACTCGTCTGGACTCGGCACCTACGACGTCACGTGGAAGGCCCGCAGCGAAGAAGCCAACGGCAAGACGAGCCCTGAGGAGCTCATCGCCGCTGCACACTCGGCGTGCTTCTCGATGGCCTTCAGCAACGGTCTCGCGCAAGCTGGCTACACGGCGGACGAGATCCGTACCCAGGCCGAGGTCGACTTCATCCCCGGCACGGGCATCACGACGAGCAAGCTCACGATGTCCGCGAAGATCCCTGGCATCTCCGAAGAAGAATTCCAGAAGATCGCGGACGACGCCAAGACGGGCTGCCCGGTCAGCGGAGCCCTCAAAGGACTCGACATCCTGCTCGACGCGACCCTCGTGGGCTGAATCGGCACACTCTAGACGAGAGACCCCCGCCCACGCCAACGGCGCAGGCGGGGGTCTTTCGTCTGCCCGAGGAACTCAGCCCTCGTAGGCGGGCGCGGCCTGAGCCTCGGCGCGGGCCTGGGGGCGCGGCGGAAGCGGCGCGGGGCGCACGCTCGGGTAGCCTTCGCGGGCCGGAGGACGCTCGGTCGGGATCTCCATGAGCATCTCCTTGAGGACGCCGATGCCGTGTTCAAGCTGCGGGTCGATGCCCGCGGCGTACGCGTGGGGCGGGAAGGCGACCTCGATGTCCGGCTCGACGCCACGATTCTCGACTCCCCAGCCCACGCCCCCCGCGAACCACGTCGCGTACCGCGGCTGCGTGACGGCAGTGCCGTCGGCGAGCCGGAAGCGGTTGTCGATCCCCACGACGCCTCCCCACGTGCGCGTTCCCACGACCGGGCCGATGCCGCGCAGCTTCCCGACCTGCGTGATGATGTCTCCGTCCGAGCCCGCGAACTCGTCGGCGAGGATGACGACAGGGCCGCGCGGGGCATGGCGCGGGTACGTGCGAGGCTGCTCGCCACGCGGCATGCTCCAGCCCGTCACGCGCCGCCCGATGAGCTCGGCGACGAGCTGCGACGTATGGCCGCCCCGATTGCGACGCACGTCGACCACGAGGGCGTCGAGCGCCGTTTCGGTGTCGAGGTCGCGGTGCAGCTGCGCCCAGCCTCGCGCGGCCATGTCCGGCACGTGGAGGTAGCCGAAGCGCCCCTCCGAGGCCTCTCGCACGAGCCGCCGATTGGCCTGGACCCAGTCCTGGTACCGCAGGCGCTCCTCGTCCCGGATCGGCACGACGGCGATCCGGCGCTGGGAGCCCTGCTGGTCGCCGTGGGCTGGGCCATTGAGCATCGTCAGCTCGACCGTCTTGCCTGCCGCGCCGACGAGCGCCATCGCGGGGCCGAATTCGGGGGTGAGGGGAACGCCGTCGACGGCGAGGAGCCGGTCCCCGGCGCGGACCCCGGCGCCCGGAGCGGCGAGCGGCGACGTCGCGAGCGGATCTGACGACTCGCTCGCGAGCACGCGGCGCACGGCCCAGCCGCCGTCGTAGTCGAACTCGCCGCCGAGCCGCCCTTGCCCGCCTGCGCCGGGCTCGGTCGCGAGGGCTGGCGAGACGTAGGCATGGGACGTCCCGAGCTCGCCGTGGAGTTCCCACAGGAGGTCGACGAGGTCGTCGTGGGAGCCGAGCCGCTCCACAGTCGGCTCATACCGCTCGCGCACCTCGCGCCAGTCCTGCCCCGCCATGTCCGCGGTCCAGAAGAAGTCCCGCTGAAGGCGCCACGCCTCGACGAACGCTTGGCGCCACACGGCCACGGGGTCGAGCCGCACGCGGATGCGCTCGAGATCGACCTTGATGTGGTCCGGGCTCCCCTCGTCGGCCCGCGTGGCGCTCGGCACGCAGCGCACGGTGCGTTCGCTCACGTAGATGACGCGCGCTCCGTTCCCGCTCAGACGGTAGTCGTCGAGCGCGCCGACGAGGGTCGTCGTGCGGCCATCGGCGAGGTCGAGGCGCTCGAGCGTCGGCTGGGGGTCCTTGTCTCCCGGCTTGGCCTTGCCCTCCCCGGTCGCCCCCGAGAGGTCATGGGAAAGCCACAGGAGAGCGCCGGGCGGAGCCGAGAGACGCGAGTAGTTGCCCTGGCGGACGGGCAGGGCGACAACGCGGTGCGCGAGCCCCTCAAGGTCCACCGGGACAGCAGCGGACGACGGCGTGCCCTCGCCTTCCGTGGCATTGGCGGCGGGGCCGTCGCCGGGCTGGGCCTCGGACCCTCCCGGCGCCGGCTGCGGCTGGGCAGCCACAAAGCCCGCGACGCGCGGGCCGAACGGAGACGCGGTCGTCGCCGCGAGCGGCACGATGTAGGGCTTGATGGGGCTCGGGAACGAGAGATCGAACGAGTGGCCGTCGTAGACGGGGTCGAAGCTGCGGCCCGAGAGGAACGCGAGGTATTTTCCGTCCGGAGTGAAGACGGGCGAGGCATCCCAGAAGCGGCCGTCGGTGACGTCCGCGATCTCGCCCGACTCGACGTCTGCGATGCGCAGCTTCGACCGCGAGCCGAAGGCCGTGACGGGCTCGCTCCACGCGAGCCAGCGAGAATCAGGGCTCCACGCAAGCTGCTCGACGCTGCCCTCGCCGACACTCGAAAGCGCCCGCGCGGCGCCCGTCTCCGCGTCCACGAGGTGGACCTCGCCGAACGCCGTGCCGACGGCGATGTGCCGCGCGTCCGGGCTCGGCGCGAGCTCCGCCGCACGGCTCGGCGTGGGGAGCGCGAAGCGGGCGAGCCCGCGGCCCGCATCCTGGCCCTGATCCACGAGGCCGCGGGCAGACCGCACCGGGACGACGTAGGAGCGCTGCTCCGGGCGCGAGGGGACGACGACAGACACCTGTCCGGTTCCGGCGGGGACCGGCGCGGGCAGTCGCGCGGCCTCGCTGCTGCCTGAGTCGATGCCGTGCCCGCCGGGCAGGGGCGAGGGAAGGCCGTCGACGTCGTCGTCCCACGAGCCGCGATCCGCAAGGTCCTTGACGAACAGCGCCTCTTCGCCCGCATAGTCCGCGATGAAGGCCACTCGGTGCTCGCCGAGCGGCCGGGCCAAGCGCGCCCGGACGCCAGGAGTCGCCTCGACCACGCGTGAGGGCCCGTCCCGGTGGGTGAGCCAATGCACGGTTCCGTGGGCCTCGACGACGCTCGCAACGCCGTCGTGCGTCGGCACGGCCTCCCCCAGGTGACGTCCCACGGCGAGGGGCACGGGACGGCGCGACGTCGACGCGGAGCCGAGGGAGACGTCGAGGCGGCGCGGCTCCGCATCGAGGCCGTCGAGGAGCCAGAGCTCGCCCGCCGACTCCACGGCAACCCGCGAACCGTCGGTGCTCGCATGGCGGGCGTAGAAGCGGTCGAAATCCGTGTGGCGCCGCAGGTCCGCCCCGTCGCGGCCCACGGAATAGACGTTGCCGTAGCCCTCGTGGTCCGACAGGAACGCGATCCTGTTCCCGATCCACATTGGATCGGAGACGTTGCCGCCGAGGTCGGGGGTCAGGAGGCGGAATTCGCCTCCCCCATCGGCGTCGATCCACAGCTTTCCGGCCGCCCCGCCGCGGTAGCGCTTCCACGAGGCGGGATCGCGCGTGAGGACGCTTCCGACGACGACGGGCCGCTCGTCCCCGACCGCGGGCCCGAAGGCGACGGAATCGACGGGCCCATACGGGAGCTCCTCGAGCCAGCCGCCCTCGACCGGGATCGCGTACGCCTGCGTGTGGCGCGCGTCCGGCTGGTTGTGGGCGCTCGTCACGATGACGCGGCCTAGCGCGTCGAAGCCCTTGACCCGCGTGGTCTGATGGCCAAAGTACGTGAGCTGGTGGAAGCCCCCGCCGTCGACATCCGCGGCGACAGCCTCGGGCGCGCCGCCCTGTACGACAGTCCACACGACTTTCGCGCCGTCGGGCGTGAAGCGCGGATTGCGCGCAGGGAGGCGGAGCGCGGAAATCCGCCAAGCCCTGCCGCCGTCAACGGGGGCGAGCCACACGTCGTCCTCGGCCACGAACGCGACGAGGTCGCCGTGGACATGGGGGTACCGGAAGTAGCTGGAGGCTGTCATTCTCCGATTCTAGGCAGCAGGCGCGGGGGCGCCCGTGGGGCCGCGCGCTCGCGTCGAAGCGTGACGCGACTCACCCCGCAAGGATTCGCGATACGCGCCACGGGCCGCCGTCGCGTTCGACGACGATGCGCAGGATCTGGTCCTTTCCGGCCCCCGGTGCGCTGAGCTCCCGCCCGTCGACGCCCACGACCGCATAGCCCGATGAGACGACCCGCGCCCGGACCACCGCGACGTGCTCGACGAGGGGATCGTCCGGCTCACGCTGGGCTTCAACAACGCGCGCGGTGAAGCCCTCGAGCCTCCGTCCTTGCGCCGAGAGTCCCTCGAGCAGCGCGACGTCCGCGCGGGCCGCCTCGGAACCGGGCACATTGACGCGGTCAAGAAGCTCGCGGTCCGACTGCGAGACGGCGCGCCCCCGGATCTCCGCGAGCGCCTGGACGGCCTGCACCGGGTCGGCCGAGTCGGCCCGGCCGCGCAGCGCATCGGGCAGACGCGACCAGCCAGGGCCCGCGCGTCGATCCGCGTCGCCGAACGGGTCCATCACGGTGAGGACGAGTGCGGCCGCCAGCCCTGCCGCGAACACGGCGGCCGACGCAGCGAGCCCGAAGCGCCAGCCCCTCTCCGGGATGCGGAGGCGCGGCAAGTGGAGCCGTGGGCGGCGCACGGATCGCTCCCGGACGTCGTCGCGGGCGTCACTGTGGCGCGCGACCCGGCGTTCTCGAAGGCGGCGGCGCAGGCTCCGGGCGAAGCGGCTAGGCCTCGCCTCGGGCTGGAGTCTGGTGATGAGCTCGGGGAGCACGTCCTCGTCCACGGCGGGCGCAAGGTCCACGGGCTCGGCGCGGGCGCTTCGGAACACCGCGCGGGCGAGCTCCGCCGCCGTCGGCCGATCGCGGGGCACCTCGGCGAGGGCCGCCTCGACCGCCATGGCAAGCTCGCCCGGCGCGCCGTCGACGAGGAGCGTGAGCGGCGGTCGCTGCGACGTGGGCGGAGGCGCCTCCCCCGTCAGGCAGTACCACGCGACCGCGCCAAGACCGTACACGTCGGCGCTCCTGCGCGCCGCGTCGTCCGTGGCATCGGCGTGGGTGTCGGCGAATCCGAGCGTGCCCATGACCTCCCCGGCTCCGTCCGCGACCATGCGGCCGGCGCCGACGTCGGCAAGGAGCGGCTTTCCGTGTGCCGAGAAGAGGACATTGGCCGGCGAGACGTCCCCGTGGCTGGTGCCCTCGGCGTGAAGTGCCGCAAGAGCCTGCGCGATCGGGCCGATCGTCGTGATGGTCTCCCCGACCGCGAGGCGGCCCCGCACGCCGACGAGCCGCGCGAGCGAGCCGCCCGCGGCGTACTCGGACACGAGCGCGAGCGAGCCCTCGCTGGCTCCCCCACATGCGACGAAGTCCCGGAACGCAAGAAGGTGCGGGTGTGCGTGGGACCGGAGGATGCGCAGTTCGCGTCGCGCCGCCCGCGCGGCGGCGCCGACCGTCCCGCCCGCCGGGCGGAGCACCTTCGCGGCGAACCGCTCCCCCGTGGCCATCTCGCTCACGAGCCAGACGTCGCCTGATCCTCCGCTCCCGAGGAGGCGGACGATGTCGTACCCCGGCAGCTCGGGGGTACCCGCGGACGGCGCGGCAGGCACATCGGATGCGCCGGGCGATCCCCCGGCCGGCTCAAGGCGCTCCATACCCCATGTCTACCCGAAGCCGCCGACACGCGCTGAAAGTTATCCACAGCACTCAGGCGACGTGATGTGAGTCATCTCATGGCAACTCGGCGCTGCCGGAGGACTAAGCTGGTCCGCATGACTCTTGCGTTCACCCGGCTGGGGTTCGCGCCAGACTACGTTGACTACACCGCGGGACTCGCGGCGCAGCAGCAGCTCCACGACGATGTGGCAGCCGGAAGGACCCCCAGCACTGTCCTCCTGCTCGAGCACGCTCCGGTCTACACAGCCGGCAAGCGGACCGAGGACCACGAGAGGCCCCTCGACGGAACCCCGGTCGTCCCCGTGGACCGCGGCGGCAAGCTAACGTGGCACGGTCCCGGGCAGCTCGTCGGCTACCCGATCGTGCGGCTCAAGGAGCGCCGCGCGATCCGCGCCTATGTCGAGCTGCTCGAGGACGTCATGATCACCGTCATCTCCGAGTACGGCATCAAGGCCGAGCACGTCGACGGACGCTCCGGCGTGTGGGTGCGCGCCGACGAGCTGGGCGGGGACCGGAAGATCGCCGCGATCGGCATCAGCGTGCACGACGGGATCACGGGCCACGGCTTCGCGATCAACTGCAGTAACAGCCTCGCCCCCTACGAGCAGATCATCGCGTGCGGCATCACCGACGCCGGCACGACGACGATCTCGGCCGAGGCGGGCCGTGAGATCAGCCCGCTCGACATCGCCGGCCGCATCACCGAGGAACTCTCCCGCCGTGCCGGCGAGTTCGCTGCCGACGATCTCGGCATCGAGGACCTCCCCACCGCTTCCCCAACCGAAGGAGCACTTCTGTGACGCTCGCACCCGAGGGACGCCGGCTGCTGCGCATCGAGCAGCGCAATGCCGAGACGCCCGTGGAGCGCAAGCCCGAATGGATCAAGGCCAAGGTCCATATGGGGCCGGAGTTCATCCAGCTCAAGAACCAAGTGAAGAAGGAAGGTCTTCACACGGTCTGCGAAGAAGCCGGCTGTCCCAACATCTTCGAATGCTGGGAGGACAAGGAGGCGACCTTCCTCATCGGCGGGTCGGAATGCACGCGCCGCTGCGACTTCTGCCAGATCGACACCGGCAAGCCCTCCCCGCTCGACCGCTTCGAGCCGGCCAAGGTCGCCCGCTCGGTGCAGTCCATGGGCCTGCGCTACGCGACTGTCACCGGCGTCGCCCGTGACGATCTCGAGGACGAAGGCGCGTGGCTCTACGCGGAGACCATCCGGAAGATCCACGAGCTCAACCCGGGCACCGGCGTCGAGATCCTCATCCCCGACTTCTCCGGCAAGCCCGAGCACATCACTGCGATCTGCGACGCCAGGCCTGAGGTGTTCGCGCACAACGTCGAGACCGTGCCGCGCATCTTCAAGCGCATCCGCCCGGCCTTCCGCTACGAACGATCCCTCGACGTCATCACCCAGGGCCGCGACCAGGGCATGGTCACGAAGTCGAACCTCATCCTCGGGATGGGCGAGACCCGCGACGAGATCTCACAGGCCATGCGCGACCTCCACGAGGCCGGCTGCGATCTCCTGACCATCACGCAGTACCTGCGTCCGTCCGAGCGCCACCATCCCGTGGACCGCTGGGTCAAGCCGCAGGAGTTCCTCGAGCTCTCCCAGGAGGCCGAGGAAATCGGCTTCCTCGGGGTCATGAGCGGCCCACTCGTGCGCTCGTCGTACCGCGCCGGCCGGCTCTGGGCCACGGCGATGCGGAAGAAGGGCTGGGAGATCCCGCAGCAGCTCGCCCACATCGAGTCGTCGGGGACCACGCGGCAGGAAGCCGCGACTCTTCTCGCTGCTCAGGGGAGCTGACACCGCGCCCCACTTCGCCGTGCGCCGCCCGCAGGACTTTCGTCCCGCGGGCGGCGTTCCACGTCGGGGCACTTCACATAGAATTGAGGGACTATGGCGAAGAACCCCTCCACCACGCCCTCGGAGAACGCTCCGAAGAAGGCGAAGAAGCCGAACAGCTTCCAGCAGATGATCCAGGTCTTCCAGATGACCCGTCGGTCAGACCCGAATGTCGTCTGGCTCATGGCGCTGGCCTTCCTCGTCCTGGTGGGCGTGAGCCTCCTCGTCGGCTTCCTGCTCGACAACTGGGTCACAGGACTCATCATCGGCATCATGCTCGGCCTCCTCGGCGCCGTGCTCCTCCTGAGCCGCAGGGCCGAGCGCGCCGCATTCGCTCAGATCGAGGGGCAGCCCGGAGCTGCGGGCGCGGCCCTCAGCACCCTCCGCCGCGGGTGGATCATCGAAGAGCAGCCTGTCGCGATGAACCCGCGCACGCAGGACCTCGTGTTCCGCGCGGTCGGGCGCCCCGGCGTCGTGCTCGTGACGGAAGGGCCCGCGAGCCGCGTGCGGCAGCTCGTCGACGGCGAGCGGAAGCGGCTCGCCCGCATTCTGCCGAACGTGCCGATCCACGTGGTCGAGTCGGGCCGCGATGAGGGTCAGACGCCGATCGACAAGGTCGCGAAGGCCCTCCAGAAGCTCAAGCCCGAGCTCACGAAGGTCGAGGTCCAGGCGGTCAACAAGCGGCTCGCCTCGCTCGGCACGCGCCTCCCCATTCCGAAGGGCATCGATCCGACCCGCGTGCGCCCCGACCGGCGCGCCATGCGCGGCCGCTGAGGCCTTCAGCCCCTTAGTCGCTGAGCCTTCGGCCCCTATGACGGAAGCCCGCGGCCTTCGCCCTCCCAGGCGAGGTCCGCGGGCTTTGATCATCCGACGCCGGAGCGGCCGGGTCACATGCGCACGAGCACCGTCTTGGCAACCTTGTCGTGCAGGCCGCGCTGGTCGGCGTCGAACACGACCGCGGGGATCACGAGGCACAGGAGCAACGTGCGGATGATTGCCGCCGGGATGCCGGCCGGATCGCCGCCGAGGCGGACAACCTTGATCCCGACCACGCGATGCCCGAGGCCGAAGCCGGCGGTTCCCACGAGCACCATCTGCTCCGCAGCGAAGACGGCGAGCGTCGCGATCGAGTCGGACTGGAAGAAGGCCGCCGAGATGAGGAGGCACGCGGCCCAATCGATGCAGAGGGCGACCACGCGACGGCCGGGGCGAGCAACCGACCCTGAGCCGGTCCGCGGGAGGCCGAGCGCGCGGCCTGGGTAGTAGTCTGGCTCGGTGGGCGGCCCACTGAGCCATGAACCGATATCTCTGCGGTCGATCACCGCACCAGTCTAGTTGCGCTCGCTTTACGCCGATCTGGCATGCGTTACGTGCTTTCTTTACCCTCGGACGCGCGACCGCCTAGCGTGGGTCCACGGCGGCGGGGTGATGTAACCTCGCCGAAACAATGCGGACACTGCCGGGAAACTCCGTGTTCGTAGGCTGAGTGCCGTTGCAGCTCGGCGCCTGCGCCGCGCGGCGATCATGCCTGCGCCCCGTTCGTGCCCGGTGCGTGCCATTCCGATCTGTAAGGAGAACAGATGTTCAAGTCTGCGGAGGAAGTCCTCAAGTTCATCCAGGACGAGGATGTCAAGTTCGTTGACATCCGGTTCACCGACCTGCCCGGCGTCCAGCAGCACTTCAACGTCCCCGCGAAGACGGTGGATGAGGACTTCTTCGTCAACGGACAGCTCTTCGACGGCTCGTCCATCCGCGGCTTCCAGGGCATCGCCGAGTCGGACATGCAGCTCATCCCGGACGTCACGACGGCGTACGTCGACCCGTTCCGCGTCGAGAAGACGCTTGCGCTCAACTTCTCGATCGTCAACCCGCGCACGGGCGAGCCGTACCACCGCGACCCGCGCGGTGTCGCAGAGCGCGCCGAGGCCTACCTCGCCTCGACGGGCATCGCGGACACCGCGTTCTTCGCCCCCGAGGCCGAGTTCTACGTCTTCGACAACGTCCAGTTCGAGTCCTCGCCGCAGGGTTCCTTCTACAAGGTCGACTCGATCGAGGCGCCGTGGAACAACGGCCGCGAAGAAGAGGGCGGCAACCTCGGCAACAAGACCCCGTTCAAGGGCGGCTACTTCCCGGTCTCGCCGGTCGACCACCAGGCCGATCTCCGCGACGCGATGGTCCTGAACCTCGACGCCGTCGGCCTCGAGGTCGAGCGCTCGCACCACGAGGTCGGTGCCGCCGGCCAGGCCGAGATCAACTACAAGTTCTCGACGCTCGTCCGTGCCGCCGACGACCTGCAGAAGTTCAAGTACGTCATCAAGAACACTGCGACCGAGTGGGGCAAGGCCGTCACGTTCATGCCGAAGCCGATCTTCGGCGACAACGGCTCGGGCATGCACTGCCACCAGTCGCTGTGGAACGGCAGCGAGCCGCTCTTCTACGACGAGAAGGGCTACGCGAGCCTCTCCGACCTCGCTCGCTGGTACATCGGCGGCCTCCTCAAGCACTCCTCGGCCGTCCTCGCGTTCACGAACCCGACGGTGAACTCGTACAAGCGCCTCGTCAAGGGCTTCGAAGCGCCCGTCAACATGGTGTACTCGCAGGGCAACCGCTCGGCTGGCATCCGCATCCCGATCACGGGCACCAACCCGAAGGCCAAGCGCATCGAGTTCCGCGCGCCGGACCCGTCGTCGAACCCGTACCTCGCGTTCGCCGCGCAGCTCATGGCCGGCATCGACGGTATCCGCAACCGCATCGAGCCGCCCGCCCCGATCGACAAGGACCTCTACGAGCTGCCCGCCGAGGAGGCCAAGGACATCCCCAAGGCCCCGGGCTCGCTCGAGGAGGCGCTCGACGCGCTCGAGGCGGACAACGAGTTCCTCCAGGCCGGTGGCGTCTTCACCCAGGACCTCATCGAGACGTGGATCGCGTACAAGCGCGAGAAGGAGATCGCTCCGCTCTCGCTGCGCCCGAACCCCTACGAGTTCGAGCTCTACTTCGGCGTCTGATCCACGGCTCCCTCAGCCAGATCTGGGCCCCCGAGAGTCCGCACAGGCCGCGCGCTTCCCCGCGCTGCGGCCTGTGCGGACTTTTCTGTGCCGGCCGCGGAACCACGACGACGCCGCCGTTTCCGGCGTGGCAGAACGGGCGTACCTTCACGGTATGGAGTTCATTCGCGTCGCCTATTACCTCGATGGGCAGCCGGGACCCATCGTGCACACCGTCACGGCACAGACTGTCGAGGAGGCCATTTCCGCGAGCGACGAGACGGTCTCCGACCTCGCGGGCCTCCCCGTCCCCCTCGTCCGCCTCGAGATCCTCGAACCGAAACATCACCGCGCCGTCGCGGCCTGGAGCCGCTCTGGCTGGTCAGTGTTCTGAGGACGTCAGTACGCGGCTGCGGCTCGGGTACCTTAAGGGAATGGCATCTGAGCTCGATGAATCAGGCACGGCAGTCCTCGGCGAATCCGAGCGGGAAGTCCTCAGCTGGCCCGATTTCGGGAACGCCGCGCGCGACCTCGCGGCGGACGTCGTCGAGAGCGGATTCGAGCCCGACGTCGTCGTCGCGATCGCACGCGGCGGCCTGCTGCTTGCGGGCGCTGTCGCCTACGCGCTCGGCACCAAATCGTGCGGCGCGCTCAACGTCGAGTTCTACACCGGAATCGACGAGCGCCTCCCTGAGCCCATCGTGCTCCCGCCGCTCCTCGACGAGGCGTCAGTCCACGCGAAGCGGGTGCTCCTGGTCGACGACGTCTCCGACTCCGGCCGAACCCTCGCGAAGGTCGTGGACCTCATCACGGCGTGGGGCGCGGACGTGCGGACGGTGTGCCTTTACAGCAAGCCCCGGACGATCCTCGAGCCGGACTTCGTCTGGCGCCGCACGGACCGTTGGATCACGTTCCCGTGGTCTGCGCTGCCCCCAGTCACCTCCCCTGGCTGAACTCGCCGTGTGAGCCGCACGTCACAGTCCAGCGTGGGCGTGCCAACCCTTTTACGTGTCCATCAGTTGGCGATACTGTAATGCAACGCACGGCGCCTGAGGGCGGTTCGGGCGTCGGCGCGCCCGGGCCCTGGGCAGAGCACCGGGCGCGCTGCCAGAGCCCTACCCCGCGGCGTAGAACCTCTCCTCGAAAACGTGGCGAGTGCGCCGCGTGAGCTGCAGATAGCGCTGCTCGAACGCGGTCGCCTGCCCCGGCGCGTACCCGCACCACCGGGCAACGGCCTCGAGGTCCCGCCGCGACGACGGAAGCATGTCGGACGCCCTTCCGGACCACACCACATTCGCGCTGCGGACCCGGCTCGCAAGTCGCCACGTCTCGGCCAAGAGAGTCGCCTCGGCCTCGCCCACATAGCCCAGGCGTTCCGCGGCAGCAAGGGCGACGAGCGTCGACGTCGTCCGCAGCTCGGGGTTCTCGGCGGCGTGCTCGAGCTGGATCACCTGGACGAGCCATTCGACGTCGCTCAGCCCGCCGCGGCCGAGCTTGACGTGCCGCCCCGGGTCCGCGCCGCGGGGCAGCCGTTCCGCCTCGACCCGCGCCTTGATCCGGCGGATCTCGGTGACGTCCGCGGCGGAGAGCTCCTGGGGATAGCGGACGGTGTCGATGAGGGCCATGAAATCCGCGGCGAGGCTGTCGTCGCCCGCCATGGGGCGTGCCCGGAGCAGAGCCTGCGCCTCCCAGACGAGCGCCCAGCGACGGTAGTATTCGGCGAACGACTCGAGGGAGCGCACGAGGGGGCCCGCCTTGCCCTCCGGCCGCAGATCGGCGTCGAGCTGGAGCACGCGCTCAGCCTGGACCGCAGGCTTGAGGGGCTGCGTGAGAAGGCCCGAGAGGGAGGCGACGATCTCCTTGGCCTGGCGCTGGGCCGCATCGTGGTCCGCCCCAGGGAGAGGCCGGTGCACGTACATGACGTCGGCATCCGAGCCGTAGCCGATCTCCCGCCCACCCTCGCGGCCCATGGCGACGACGAGCACGTGGGTGAGGAGCGGACCGTTCGAGGCTGCCTGGTCCTCGGCGACCCGCAGCGCACCCAGGACGGCCGCCTGGTCCGCGTCCGCAAGCGCGTGCCCGACGCCGTCCTGGTCAAGCAGCCCCGCGCTGTCCGCGATCGCGATCCGGAGGATCTCGCGCCGTCGGATGAGGCGGATGAGCCGCATGCGGGACGTCGCATCCTCATGCCGGGAGATCTTGGACTGGATCTCCTGCCACTGGACGTCGAGGGGCACGGGAGCGAGTTCCCTGTCGTGGCCGAGCCACGCGACGGATTCCGGGGAGACCTCGAGGAGGTCCGCGATGAGCCGCGAGTTCGCGAGCACATGGCACAGGCGCTCGGCCGCGGCCGCCGAGTCCCGGAGCATGCCGAGATACCAGTGCGTCGCCCCCAGCGTCTCGCTCACGCGGCGGAACGCAAGAAGGCCAGCGTCCGGGTCGACCCCCTGGGCGAGCCAGTCGAGGAGCACGGGCAGGAGCTGACGCTGAAGCGCGGCCCGGCGGCTCACGCCCGCAGTCAAAGCCTCGATGTGCCGCATCGCGCCCTGCGGGTCGCGGTAGCCAAGCGCCGCAAGGCGCCCCTGCGCGGCCTCGGGCGAGAGCTTCGCCTCCTCGGGGCTCAGGTTCGCCACCGAGTTCAGGAGGGGCCGATAGAAGATGCGCTCGTGCAGCTCGCGCACGCTGCGCTTCGTGCGGTGCCACGAGTCGAGGAGGGACTCCGGTGATGCCTTCGACGTGTCCATGACGCCTTGGACAGACCGTGCGAGGGCCCGCAGCGCGTCCTTCTTGAGAGGCATGAGGTGGGTTCGTCGAAGATGCGCGAGCTGGATGCGGTGCTCAAGCAGGCGGAGGCGTCGATACGACGCGTCGAACTCGGCGGCCGCGGCTCGGCCGATGTAGCCGCCTGCCGCGAGAGCCGCGATCGCCGACGTCGTATCGCGCACGCGCAAGGAGTCGTCCGCGCGCCCGTGCACGAGCTGGAGCAGCTGCACCGTGAACTCGACGTCGCGGAGCCCTCCCGTTCCAAGCTTGATCTGCCGGTCCGCTTCCGCCGCAGGGATGTGCTCCGTGACCCGCCGCCGCATGGCCTGGACCGACTCGACGAACCCCTCCCGCCCCGCGGAGGCCCAGACGAGGGGCGCGACGGCCTCCTCGTAGCGGTGGCCCAAGTCGCCGTCGCCCGCGATCCAGCGGGCTTTGAGCAGCGCCTGGAACTCCCAGCTCTGGGCCCAGCGCGCGTAATACGCAAGGTGCGATTCGAGGGTCCTCACGAGGGGCCCATCCTTGCCCTCGGGCCTCAGATTCGCGTCGACCTGCCAGAGGGCCGGTTCGCGAGCCATGCCCGAGACCGCGCGGGAGAGGCCCGTGGCGAGCGCCGTCCCGATCTTCAGGACGGCGGCTTCGTCCAGGCTTTCGCCTGCACCCCCGCTGCCCTCGACGACGTAGATGACGTCGACGTCGGAGATGTAGTTGAGCTCGCGCGCACCGCATTTGCCCATGCCGATGACCGCGAGGGCAACGGCGGCGACGGCCTCATCCCCGAACGTCGCCGCGGCCTCGGCGCGGGCGACGGCGAGCCCCGCCTCGAGCGCTGCGGCAGCGAGGTCCGCGAGCTCTGCCGCCGCCGTGGGCAGGAAGTCCGTCGGCGAGGCGGCCCCGAGGTCGCGAATGGCGAGCTCGCACAGGTGACGGCGATACCGCACCCTGAGAGCCTCGTAAGCGTCCGTCCCGGTTCGGGCCGCGACGGGCCGCTTGGCCGCGGGATCCGCGCCGACCGAGCGCAGGAGCGACGCGCGGAGGGCGGCGGGGCTGGCACCCCGCGGTTCCGCTGAGGGGACCGTGTCGAAGACATCGAGGTGCTCGGGCCGGCGCACGAGGAACTCTCCGAGGGCTTCGGAAGCGCCGAGGAGCCGGAAGAGCGATTCGCTGCGCGCCAGGCCCGCTTCGACGGTCGACCGGAGGCGGGGGTCCCGCTCCAGGAGTCGGACGAGCGTGACGAGGGCGGTGTCCGGGTCTGGGGCGACCCCGAGCCCCGCGAGGAGGACCTCCTCATCGATCCCTGCCAGTTCGCGCGCCGCGAGGAACCTCTCGGCACGCTCCGGATCTGCCGATCCGAGGGCGATAAGCCGCCGTGCAAGGCTGGGGGCCATGGCAGCCTAGAGGATGCCCAGATTGCGGTGCAGCTCGTACGGCGTGACCTCGAGGCGGTACTCGTTCCACTCCTGGCGCTTGTTGCGCAGGAAGTACTCGAAGACCTGCTCGCCGAGGATCTGCGCCATGAGCTCCGAATCCTCCATCATGCTGATCGCGTCGTGGAGGCTCGAGGGAAGCGGCGAGTGTCCGAGCACGCGGCGCTCGGCCGAGGTGAGCGATGCGATGTCGTCCTCGGCGGCCTCCGGGAGCTCGTACTCCTCCTCGATGCCCTTGAGTCCCGCGCCGAGCAGTACCGCGTACGAAAGGTACGGGTTCGTGGCCGAGTCGATGCCGCGGTACTCGACGCGAGCCGACTGGCCCTTGCCCGGCTTGTACAGGGGAACGCGGACGAGTGCCGAACGGTTGTTGTGGCCCCAGCTCAGGTAGCTCGGGGCCTCTCCCCCGCCCCACAGGCGCTTGTACGAGTTGACGAACTGGTTTGTGACAGCGGTGAATTCGTTGGCGTGGCGCAGAAGGCCCGCGATGAAGTGGCGGGCGGTCTTCGAGAGCTGGAACTGCGCGCCCGGCTCGTGAAACGCGTTCGTGTCCCCCTCGAAGAGCGAGAAGTGGGTGTGCATGCCGGAGCCGGGGTGCTGCGTGAAGGGCTTGGGCATGAACGTCGCGTAAGCGCCCTGCTGGATCGCGACCTCCTTGACGACCGTGCGGAACGTCATGATGTTGTCCGCGGTCTGGAGCGCGTCCGCATAGCGGAGGTCGATCTCGTTCTGGCCCGGGCCGCCCTCGTGGTGGCTGAACTCGACCGAGATCCCGACGGATTCGAGCATGTTCACGACCGTCCGGCGGAAGTCCTGGGCGACGCCGCCGGGAACGTGGTCGAAATAGCCGCCCTGATCGATCGGGACGGGCCCGCCGTCCGCTCCGAGCCGGTCCGATTCGAGGAGGTAGAACTCGATCTCGGGGTGCGTGTAGCACGTGAAGCCCATCTCGGCGGCCTTCGCGAGTGTCCGCTTGAGCACGTTCCGGGGGTCCGCAGGCGAGGGCTCTCCGTCCGGCGTGAGGATGTCGCAGAACATACGGGACGTCGGCTCAGTCTCGCCGCGCCAAGGCAGGATCTGGAACGTCGAGGGGTCCGGCTGCAGGAGCATGTCCGACTCGGAGACCCGCGCGAGCCCCTCGATCGACGAACCGTCGAATCCGAGCCCCTCGTCGAACGCACCCTCGACCTCGGCCGGCGCGAGCGCCACCGACTTGAGTGAGCCCACGACATCGGTGAACCACAGACGGACGAAGCGGACGTCGCGCTCCTCAATGGTGCGGAGCACGAATTCCTGCTGACGGTTCATGGGGTGTCTCCCTTACGAGTTCAGGCCCTAGCGCGCATCCCCCACTCTACTCAGCTTCGACTAGTCTCGTCCGTATGGCCCCCACCACTTCTCCCGAGTCTCCTGCCCCTTACGGAAGCGGCCCGCAGGCGTCGCGTATGCCGTCGCACCCGGGCGGACGGGTCCGCATCCACCATCTCGCGGCGGCCAAGGAACGCGGCGAGCGCTTCGCGATGCTCACGGCCTACGACCAGTACACGGCGCAGATCTTCGACGAGGCGGGCGTGGAGGTGCTCCTCATCGGCGATTCCGCGGCGAACAACGTGTTCGGGCACGAGACGAGCCTTCCCGTGACGGTCGACGAGCTCCTCCCCCTGTGCCGCGCCGTCGCCCGCTCCGCGCATCACGCACTCGTCGTTGCCGACTTCCCCTTCGGAAGCTATGAGGTCTCGCCCGCGCAGGCCGTCGAGACGGGCGTGCGCTTCCTCAAGGAAGGGCTCGTCCACGCCGTCAAGCTCGAGGGCGGCGCCTACTACGCCGACACGGTGCGGGCGATGGTCCAGGCGGGCATTCCCGTCATGGCCCACATCGGCTTCACTCCGCAGAGCGAGCACGCGCTCGGCGGCTATCGCGTCCAGGGAAGGGGCGACGACGCAGCTCGCCTCATCGAGGACGCGAAGGCGCTCGAGGCGGCCGGGGCCTTCTGCGTCCTCATGGAGATGGTGCCCGCGGAAACGGCGGCGGCCGTCGATGCAGCCATCTCGATTCCCACCGTAGGGATCGGCGCGGGCGCGTCCACGACCGGGCAGGTCCTCGTGTGGCAGGACATGGCCGGCCTCCGGGGCGGCGAGGGCGTCCGGATCGCGAAGTTCGTCAAGCGCTACGCCAACCTCCGCGAGACGCTCCTCGACGCGGCGCGCCAGTACGCTGACGAGGTTCGCACGGGCGTCTTCCCCGGGCCCGAGCACAGCTTCTGAGACGCAAGGGCCCGGCCGGGAAATCCGGCCGGGCCCTGCGCTCAATCCTTGTCGGACCAGCCGTCTCCGTCGGTGTCCGAAGGATCCCACGCGCGGTTGCGCTCCTTGACCTTCTCGAGGGCGTGTTCCGCTTCCTCGCGGGTCTCATAGGGTCCGATGAGCTGGGTCCAATCACTCATAGCGTCCTCTTCGACCTGATGAGTCCGGACGTTGTACCAATACTGCGTCATGCCGTTCGTCATCCTTCCCTCGCGAGTACACTCAGCCTATGCCTTCTCCGTCACCCACGGCACCCGTGGGCACGCTCGTGCCCGGGGCCGTCTCTCCCCAGCGCAAGGTCCCGGACTCGATCCCGCGGCCGGCCTATGTCGGGAAGGACGTGCCCGAGCGGTACGAGGGCAACGATGTGTACTCGCCGGAGCAGGTCGAGCGAATCCGGGCGGCGGGGAAGATCGCGGCCCAGGCGATCGTCGAAGTCGGCGCGCACATCCGCCCCGGAGTCACGACCGACGAGCTAGACCGGATCGGGCATCAATTTCTCATCGACCACGGCGCCTACCCGTCGACCCTCGGCTACCGCGGCTTCCCGAAGTCGCTGTGCACGTCCCTCAACGAAGTCATCTGCCACGGCATCCCCGACTCAACCGAGCTCGCCGACGGCGACATCATCAACATCGACATCACGGCGTTCAAAGACGGCGTGCACGGGGACACGAATTTCACGTTCCTGGTCGGGGACGTCGACGAGGAATCGAGGCTGCTCGTCGAGAGGACCCAGGAGTCGCTCCGCCGCGCCATCAAGGCCGTCGCCCCCGGTCGCGAGATCAACGTCATCGGGCGCGCGATCGAATCCTATGCGAGGCGGTTCGGGTACGGAGTGGTGCGCGACTTCACGGGCCACGGCGTCGGCGAGGCCTTCCACTCCGGGCTGATCATCCCGCACTACGATGCCGCGCCGGCCTACAGCCGCGTGCTCGAGCCCGGCATGGTCTTCACGATCGAGCCCATGCTCACGCTCGGCACGATCCAGTGGGACATGTGGGACGACGGCTGGACCGTCGTCACGCGCGATCGCCGGCGGACGGCGCAGTTCGAGCACACGCTCGTCGTCACCGACTCCGGCGCCGAGATCCTCACAGCCCCCTAGCGCCGGGGCCGTGCCGGCGCCGAGCCAGGCCCCCGGGCCACCCCTCCTGACCCTGACCCCGCGAGAGGCGGAACGCATGTCAAAGAGCGAGAAGAAGAAGTCCGGCCACCTCATCGGCATCGACATCGGCGGCACGGGCATCAAGGGCGGCATCGTCGATCTCAAGAAGGGCAAGCTCGTGGGCGACCGCGTGCGCATCGAGACGCCGCAGCCCGCCGCCCCCGAGCCCGTCGCCGAGGTCGTCGCGCGCATCGTCGCCGAGCTGAGCGAGCGCGACCAGGCGCCGGATACCGACACGCCGGTGGGCGTCGCGTTCCCCGCGATCATCCAGCACGGCGTCGCGCGCTCGGCGGCCAACGTGGACAAGTCGTGGATCGACTTCGAGGTCAACAAGCACTTCAGCGAGCGCCTCGGCCGCCCCGTCGAGGTCATCAACGACGCCGACGCCGCCGGCCTCGCCGAAGTCCGCTACGGTGCGGGCAAGGGCATCGACGGCACGGTGCTCGTCATCACGCTGGGCACGGGAATCGGCTCGGCCTTCGTGTTCGATGGGCAGCTCGTGCCCAACGCCGAACTCGGCCACCTCGAGATCGACGGCTTCGACGCCGAGACGAAGGCCTCCGCCGTCGCGCGCGAACGTGAGGGCATCGGCTGGGAGGACTACAGCGTCCGCCTCCAGCGCTACTTCTCGCACGTCGAGTTCCTCTTCTCGCCCGAGCTCTTCATCGTGGGCGGCGGCATCTCGAAGCGCGCGGACGAATACCTCCCGCGCCTCAAGCTACGCACGCCGATCGTCCCTGCCGAGCTCAAGAACGAGGCAGGCATCGTGGGAGCCGCCCTGCAGGTCGCGATCCACCACAAGCTCCACAAGTAGGAGCACGAACGCCAGCGCGGAACGGCCGCGGGCGCCCCCCCCGGGGGGGGGGGCGGGGGGGGGGGGGGGGCGGGGGGGGGGGTTGCAACAGGGGCCTGCGGGGGAGGGGGGAGGGAGCCGAGAAATCCGCGAG